>NZ_JBVHVT010000018.1:0-119027 GCF_055564695.1 Streptomyces sp. NPDC029014 | reverse complement strand
CCCAGATCAAGTGGGGTCTGGACTACATGAACTCCCGCTACGGCTCCCCGGTCGAGGCCTGGAACTTCTGGCAGGCCAACCACTGGTACTAAGCCGGTGGCACCGCGCCGACGGGCGCACCACACAGACTCGGTTCACGCGACACGCTGAGACGCGCCACGCGACACGCGACACGCGACCACGTGAACGCACGAAGGCCCCGGTGGCCGGCCTCCCCAGGTCCGGCCCCGGGGCCTTCGCCTTCCCATCCCACAGGGGGTTCGTGCGGCGCCGGAGGCGCCGTCCGCCGCGCGGCCTCAGAGCCGCTGGATGATCGTTCCGGTGGCCTGCGCTCCGCCCGCGCACATCGTGATCAGGGCGAATTCCTTGTCGCGGCGTTCCAGCTCGTGCAGCGCGGTGGTGATCAGGCGGGCGCCGGTCGCGCCGACGGGGTGGCCGAGGGCGATGCCGCCGCCGTTGACGTTGACCTTCTCCAGGTCCTGTTCGAAGACCTGGGCCCAGCTGAGCACGACGGAGGCGAAGGCCTCGTTGATCTCGACGAGGTCGATGTCCTTGAGGGACATGCCGGCCTTGCCGAGCACGGCCCGCGTCGCGTCGATCGGGCCGTCCAGGTGGTAGTGCGGGTCGGCGCCTACCAGGGCCTGGGCGACGATCCGGGCGCGCGGCTTGAGCCGCAGGGCGCGGGCCATCCGCCGGGAGGCCCACATCACGGCCGCGGCGCCGTCCGATATCTGCGAGGAGTTCCCGGCGGTGTGCACGGCGGTCGGCATGACCGGTTTCAGCCCGGCCAGGGCCTCCATGCTGGTGTCGCGCAGGCCCTCGTCGCGGTGGACCAGGCGCCACATGCCCTGCCCCGCCGCCTGCTCCTCCTCGGTGGTGGGGACCTGGACGGCGAAGGTCTCGCGCTTGAACCGCTCCTCGGCCCAGGCGGTGGCCGCCCGCTGCTGGGAGAGCAGCCCGAGCCGGTCGACGTCCTCTCGGCCGAGGCCGCGGCGGCGGGCGATCCGCTCGGCCGCCTCGAACTGGTTGGGCAGGTCGACGTTCCACTCGTCCGGGAAGGGCTTGCCCGGGCCGTGCTTGGATCCGGATCCCAGCGGCACCCGGCTCATGGACTCGACGCCGCAGGCGATGCCGATGTCCATGACACCGCCGGAGATCATGTTGGCGACCATGTGGTTGGCCTGCTGGGAGCTGCCGCACTGGCAGTCCACGGTGGTCGCACCCGTCTCGTACGGCAGGCCCATGGCGAGCCAGGCGGTCCGGGCGGGGTTCATCGACTGCTCGCCGGCGTGGGTGACGGTGCCGCCGACGATCTGCTCAACGCAGTCCGGCTGGATGCCCGTACGGGCGAGGAGCTCACGGTACGTCTCGCCGAGCAGGTAGGCGGGGTGGAGGTTGGCGAGTGCGCCCCCGCGCTTGCCGATGGGCGTGCGTACGGCTTCGACGATGACGGGTTCCGCGGCCATGAGCTCGTCCTCTCCTGCGCAGTGCCGGCACGGCGGGCCGTCCCGGCGCCCCGCCTGAACTAGTACGCGTTCTAGTTCTCCTCGCAGTCTTATGACCCCCGAGCCCTGCACGCAAGGGTCTTGCACCCGGCCTCCACGGATTCCCCACGCAACAGTTGGCGCGCTAGCCCTTGTGACTTCTAGAACTCGTTACTACGTTTCAGCCACTTCAACTTCCTGATGGTCCGTCAGACTTGGAGTTGCCCCGATGACCTGTCCCGCGCTGCCCGAGGGCTTCGACGCCACCGACCCCGACCTCCTCCAGGACCGGGTCCCGCTCCCCGAGTTCGCACGGCTCCGGCAGACCGCCCCCGTGTGGTGGTGCGCGCAGCCGCGCGGCATCACCGGCTTCGACGACGAGGGCTACTGGGCCGTGACCCGGCACGCGGACGTCAAGTACGTCTCGACGCACCCGGAGTTGTTCTCCTCCACCCTCAACACGGCCATCATCCGCTTCAACCCGCACATCCCGCGGGCTCAGATCGAGGCCCAGCGCCTGATCATGCTGAACATGGACCCGCCGGAGCACACCCGCGTACGCCAGATCGTGCAGCGCGGCTTCACCCCACGGGCGATCCGAAGTCTGGAGGGGGCCCTGCGCGAACGGGCGCGGAACATAGTGGCGCAGGCGCGCGCCGGGGCGACGGACACCGCCGCCGGCGGGAGCGGCGGCAGCGAGAACGGCAACGGCAACGGCAGCTTCGACTTCGTCACGCGCGTCGCGTGCGAGCTCCCGCTCCAGGCCATCGCCGAACTGATCGGCGTACCGCAGGAGGACCGGCTGCGCATCTTCGACTGGTCCAACAAGATGATCGCGTACGACGACCCCGAGTACGCCATCACCGAGGCGGTCGGAGCCGAGGCCGCCATGGAGCTCATCGGCTACGCGATGAACATGTCCGCGGCCCGCAAGGAGTGCCCGGCCAAGGACATCGTCACCCAGCTCGTGGCGGCCGAGGGGCAGGGCAACCTGAGCTCCGACGAGTTCGGGTTCTTCGTCCTCCTCCTGGCGGTCGCGGGCAACGAGACCACGCGCAACGCCATCAGCCACGGCATGCACGCGTTCCTGACCCATCCCGAGCAGTGGGAGCTGTACAAGGCGGCCCGGCCGGCGACCGCCGCCGAGGAGATCGTGCGCTGGGCCACCCCCGTGGTGTCCTTCCAGCGGACCGCCGCCCAGGACACCGAGTTGGGCGGCCAGAAGATCAAAGCGGGCGACCGGATCGGGCTGTTCTACTCCTCCGCCAACCACGATCCCGAGGTCTTCGAGAACCCGGACGACTTCGACATCACCCGCGACCCGAACCCGCACCTGGGCTTCGGAGGCGGCGGACCCCACTTCTGCCTGGGCAAGTCCCTGGCCGTCCTGGAGATAGAGCTGATCTTCAACGCCCTCGCCGACGCCCTGCCCGACCTGCGGCTCGCCGGCGAGCCGCGGCGCCTGCGCGCGGCCTGGCTGAACGGCATCAAGGAGCTCCGGGTCAGCCACGCCTGAGCGGACGTGGCGGGACCGGTCCAGGACGGCAGGGGCCGCCTCCTCCCACGCCCCGACCCCTGCCGTTCCCTGGGGGTACGGCTTTCGCGCCCCTTTCAGAGCGTTCGCCTGATTCCGCAGCATTGAGCGCGCTTGACCTGCTTCGGCACGAATCAGGCCAAGTCGGTGCGAGTCGGGCCGAGACGGGCCAAGTCGGCCCGCACCCACCCCCGCCCTCCGGTGTTCTCCGAGTGTTTTCGTGTTCTCCGCGTTCCCGGAGGGGTTGCACAGAGTGAGGCGACGATCGCGACAAGCTGCGATAACGGCCCGTCATCGATGCCGTCCGAAGGATTGTCGCGGCGGCGCCGGCGCCGTCAGACTGCGCGGATGAACCTCCAGGACAGCGGTATCAACGAGAGCGTGGAGGCGCGCTGGCAGCGTCTGCCGACGACGTGGCGGCTGATGCTCGACCGGGGTGATTCCCAGGCCGCGGCCATGGGGCGGGGCGTCCTCGCACTGATCGAGGCCGCTTCCGCACAACCGGAGCTGCGGCGCCTGTACCCGTTCACCAGCCGCTGCGTACTGCGGTTCGGCACCGGCAACGGCCTGCCGACCGAGACGGACACACCGGCCGTCGAGCCGCTGCACGACGGCCGGTTCCGCGTTCTGAACCCCAGCCTCACGCGTGTCATCGGCGAGGCCGATACGGCGGAGGCGGCAGTCGCCCTGCTCCTCGCGCAGTTGCCGGCGGCGCCGGACCAGTGAGCCCGGGCGCCGGACCCCCGCCCGAGTGGCGGGTGTGCCGGCGCGGGCGGATCCTGGCAGAACGCGGCGATCCACCGAAGGGGCGCCGGAGCGGTCGTGCCCGGCGCCCCTACGGCCAGCTCCCGCGGCCGGTCAGACGGTCAGATGGACAGACGGCCGGGCCGCCAGCAGCGGAGCCCGCACCCCGACGGCGCGGAACACCCGATCCGCCACCCCGGCACAGCCGTTCCGGACCCCGCGCCCACACGCCCACACGCCCACGCGACCCCGCACCCACGCGCCCACCGCGCCTACGAGCTGGCGGCTGAAGCCGACGACACCCGCGCAACAGCCTCCCCCGAGACACCGCGAGTAGCAGGAGCACCGGGCCCATCGCCTCCGGCACCCCGCTGCCCCGGCAGCGTGACCTCCAACCGGCGCGGCCCGGACAGCGCGTACACCAGCCCGAACCCGGCGGCGACGACGGCGGCTCCGCCGACCGCGTCGAGCACCCAGTGGTTGGCGGTGGCGACGATCGCGCAGACCGTGATGAGCGGGTGCAGCGCCCCGAGGAGCTTCTGCCAGGCCTTCGGCGCCAGCACGATGATGACGACCCCGCACCACAGCGACCAGCCGAAGTGCAGCGAGGGCATCGCCGCGTACTGGTTGGAGATCGCGGTCATCGCCCCGTACTGGGGATTGGCCAGGTCCTGCGGGCCGTGCACGGTGTCGATGAAGCCGAGGCCGGGCATGAGGCGCGGCGGAGCGAGCGGGTAGAGCCAGAAGCCGGCCAGCGCGAGGACGGTGGCCAGGCCCAGGGAGGCGCGCGCCCAGCGGTAGTCGCCGGGCCGGCGCCAGTACAGGACGCCGAGGATGGTCAGCGGGACCACGAAGTGGAACGACGTGTAGTAGAAGTTGAAGGACTTCGCCAGCCAGGCCGTGTGCACCACGGCCTGGTTGACGGCGTGTTCGATGTCGATGCCGAGGGCGCGCTCGATGCCGAGGACCTGGCCGCCGTGCTCCTCGGCGCGGCTGCGGCCGGCGGGCGCGGCGGCGCGGATGTGCGAGTAGATCGAGTAACCGACGCGTATGAGGAGCAGTTCCAGCAGCAGGTTGGGCCGCGACAGCACGCGCCGCCAGAACGGCATCAGCGGCACGGCCCGCCACGGGGCGGCGGCCGGCTGCGCGTACGCGGTCGGGACGGGTTCGCGCCAGTACGGGGAGGAGCGCGGCAGGAACGGCACCGCGCAGGCAGCGGCCAGCGCCGTCAGCAGCAGCACGTTGTCCCGTACGGGGGCCAGCACCGCGATGTTGGGCAGCAGGACGGAGCTGGGCAGGGTCGCGGCGAGGACCACGGCGACGGGCCACACGCGCCGGTCGGCGGCGCGGCTGCCCACCTTGCCCGCCACCGTGAGCAGCACCCACAGCAGCTGGTGGCGCCAGCCGGCCGGGGACACGGCGACGGCCACGCACCCGGTGACGGCGACGGCGAGGAGCAACTGCCCGTCGCGGGCGTGGCGGACGGCGCGCCGCAGCCCGGTCCAGGCGATGGCGGCGGCGAGGGCCGCGTAGATCAGGATCTCGGCGGGGCCGGTCAGGCCGAGGCGCAGCAGGGCGCCGTGCACGGACTGGTTGGCGAGGGCGTCGGGGGTGCCGCCGAGGCCGGTGCCGGCGAGGTGGTGCACCCAGTACGTCCACGAGTCGCCGGGCAGGGCCGCCCAGGCGAGGGCGGTCGCGCCGGCGAAGGTGACGGCGGCGGCGCGGGCGGCGGCGCGGCGGCCGGTGCGCCACTGCAGCGGCGCGAAGAGCAGCAGGGCGGGCTGCAGGGCGGCGGCGAGGCCGAGGAGGAAGCCCGCGGGGCGTTCGCCGGGGACCCGGAACACGGCCAGCAGCACCAGCAGCACGGGCAGGACCGGCAGGACGGCGGTCTGGCCGGGCCCGGCGGCCTCCCGGACGGGCAGCGAGACCAGCATCAGGCCGACCAGGGCGGGCGCGGCGAGCAGCGCGGTGCGCCGCGGCACGGGGTCGGGCAGGCCGCGCGCGGCGACGAGCCCGACCGCGGCGACGCACAGCAGGGTCACGCAGGTCCAGGCCAGCTCCAGCGAGGACGCGGGCGCAGCCGCGGGCGCGGCGAGACCGAGGAGCGGCTTCAGGACGAGCCCGGCGAACGGGGTCCCGGAGAACTGCCCGGCGTCGTACAGCGAGCCGGGCAGGGCGCCGGGAAGGTGCAGGTCGGCGAGCCATTCGCCGGGCGGCACCCGCAGCACGACCGCGGCCTGCCTGACGGCGAGGACCCCGACGAGCGCCCACAGGAGCAGACGCGCGGCCGCGAGCCGGGTGCTGCCGCCGCTTCCGCCGGGCCCGCCTATGACTCCGGCATGTCCGTTCGCACCACCGTGCTCCGCCGCGTTAGCCACGCCTCGCCGGCCTCCCGCCTGATGAACGCAACCCTGACTTCGCCCGGCTGCCGCGTTGAATTACCCGGACCGACGATATCCCCCGCCGGATCCCTAGGATGGCCGTCATGAGCATCGTGAAGATCAACGTTCTGACCGTGCCCGCCGAGCAGCGGGAAGTGCTGGAGCAGCGGTTCGCCTCGCGGGCGGGGACCGTGGAGGGTTCGGACGGGTTCGAGTGGTTCGAACTGCTGCGTCCGGTGGAGGGCACCGACCAGTACCTGGTCTACACGCGGTGGCGGTCCGAGGAGGACTTCCAGGCGTGGATGGAGGGCCCCATGAAGGCGGCGCACCAGGGCGGGTCCGGTGGCGGCCAGGCGGGGGCCGGGGAGCGGCCGAAGCCGGCGGCGTCGGCGTCGACGGTGTGGTCGTTCGAGGTCGTGCAGCAGGCGGGGCCGAAGGCCGGGGCCTGACCCGCGGGGTCTCGGGAAAACGCAGGGCCGGCGCAGGCAGCGCGGCAACGGAGGCAGCGCAGGCGGCGCAGCAGCGCGGGCAGGAGGCGGGGAGGCCGTCAGCTCCAGAAGACGTCCTCCTCGTCGATGTCCTGCGTGCACTCGTCGATGTCGCTGATCTTCCCGCCGACGATCGTGAAGAAGAGGCCGTGCTGGACCTCCAGTCCGCGGTCGCCACGGTCGCCACGGAAGGTGTGCAGGGAGATGCCGTGTCCGCGCCCGTCCACCAACACGGAGTGCAGTTCGACCTCCATGGTGCCGCCGGTCTCCTCGGCGAGCCGGCGGTAGAGGTCGAGGACGGCTTCCCGGCCCTTGTGGTGGCCTGACAGCGGGTTGCTGCCGGGCACGTGGTGGATGACGTCGGCCGTCATCAGCGAGCCCAGGGTGTCCATGTCGCCCTTGCCGAAGGCCTCGTAGCCGCGGCGGATCAGGGCAGCGTCAGGGTGTTGGGACATGGCGGTCACGCCCTCCGTCGGTACGATTTAACCCTTTTCCCATCATCGGCCCGCCACTGTGGATATTCCACGCGACGGACCTCGGCGCGATTCCACAATGACGCCATGAACATCGACCTCGACACCACAACCGCCACTGCCACTGCCACTGCCACTGCCACCTGGACCGTCACCGTCGAACACGTCGACACACCCGACGCCACCGCGCTGCGGCGCGCGTTCTCCGCGGAAGTCGCCGGCCGCTACTGGAAGCGGCCCGCGACCGAGGCCGAGGTGGACGAGGGGCTGCGGGACGACCCGGCCGACGGGCTGGTCCCGCCGACGGGCCAGTTCGTCGTCGGCCGGCTGGACGGCGCGCCCCTGTCCTGCGGCGGCATACGGGTGCTGGACCCCGTCACCGCCGAACTGACCCGGGTGTACGTGGACCCGCGGGCCCGCGGCACCGGCGGCGGCGCTGCGCTGCTCGCCGCCCTGGAGGACGGGGCCCGGGCCCTGGGCGCCGAGCGCGTCCGCCTGGACACGCGGTCGGACCTGGTGGAGGCCCGCGCCCTGTACGCGCGCAACGGGTACGCGGAGATACCGGCGTACAACTCGGCCCCGTACGCGGAGCACTGGTTCGAGAAGCACCTGGCCTGAGCGCACGCCGTGCCGTGCCGCGGCGGTCAGTGGGCGGAGTGGTCGCGGCGCGGGGGCGCGTCGTACGGCTCCTCGGCGTCGGAGCCGCAGAGCTCGGAGTTGATCTCCTTGACCAGTTCGGCCAGATCGGTCGGGCGGTCGGGACTCCACCAGTCGCCGAGCAGCGTGGCGAGGGACTCCTCGCGGGCCTGCGCCAGCTTCGCCGCGTACTCGCGTCCGCGGTCGGTCAGGACCAACGGCAGCCCGTCCCGTACGACGAGCCTGCGCTCTTCGATCTGGCGGGCGGCCTCGGTGATCACCTTCACCGGGACGGTGGTGCGCTCCGCGAGCAGCGCGGGCTCGACCGACCCGTACCGGTTGATCCGTAGCAGCAGCCAGCTGGAGGCGGGCAGCAGGTCCAGCCCGGCCCGTTCGGTGATCTTCTCGTAGACGTGGCGGCGGCCTTCGCGGGTGCCCAGGACCGACAGGGCGCGGGCGACCTCCTCGCGGGAGGAGCGCTGGACGGGATTGGAGGCGAGCGTCTCGGTCACGTCGGGTGCGGTCACGGAGCCGCGCAGCTTGTCCTCCTTGAGGAACCAGGAGACGGCGAAGGCGACGAGCACGACGGGGACGGCGTAGAGGAAGACGTTCGTGATCGATTCGGAGTAGGCGTCGAGCACGGTGGGCTGCACGTCGGCGGGTAGCGTCGCGACGGCCCGGGGGTCCGCCTCCACCTGTGCGATCGTGCCGGGCGGGATGGTGGACCCGGCGAGGGCGGCGGCGAGCTTCTCGTCGAGCCCGTGGGCGAAGACCGTGCCGAAGATCGCGACGCCGAAGGAGGCGCCGATGGAGCGGAAGAACGTCGCTCCGGAGGTGGCGACGCCGAGGTCCTCGTAGCTGACGGCGTTCTGCACGGCCAGTACGAGGACCTGCATCACCAGGCCGAGCCCGAGGCCGAACACGAAGAAGTACGTGCTCATCTCCCAGCTGCCGCTGGTGCGGTGCAGCTGGTGCAGCAGCAGGAGTCCGATGGCGGTGACCCCGGTCCCGAGGATGGGGAAGACCTTCCAGCGGCCGGTGCGGGTGACGATCTGGCCGGACCCGGTGGAGGCGATGAGCATGCCGAGGACCATCGGCAGCATGTGGACACCGGACAGGGTCGGCGAGACGCCCTGCACGACCTGCAGGAACGTCGGGAGGTAGACCATCGCGCCGAACATCGCGAACCCGACGATGAAGCTGATCACCGAGCAGAGGGTGAAGGTGCGGATGCGGAAGAGACCGAGCGGAAGGACGGGTTCGGCGGCCCTGCGCTCCACGAGGACGAACGCGACGAGCAGCACGGCGCTGAGGACGGCGAGGCCGATGATCCGCGCCGATCCCCAGCCCCAGTTGCTCCCGAGGGAGGCGATGAGGACGAGGCAGGTGGCGACGCATGCGATGAGGAACGTGCCGAGGTAGTCGATGGTGTGCTTCGAGCGGCGACCCGGGATGTGCAAGGTCGTCGAGATGACGGCGAGTGCGACGAGACCGATGGGGAGGTTGATGTAGAAGACCCAGCGCCAGGACAGCTGGTCGACGAACAGGCCGCCGAGGAGCGGTCCGAGGATGCTGGTCGCGCCGAACACGGCTCCGAAGAGGCCTTGGTACCGGCCGCGTTCGCGCGGCGGGACGATGTCTCCGACGAGCGCCATGGACAGCACGATCAGTCCGCCGCCGCCCAGGCCCTGGAGGGCGCGGAACCCGATCAGCTGGGACATGTCCTGGGCGATGCCGCAGAGCGCGGATCCGACGAGGAAGAGGACGATGGCGCCCTGGAACAGCTTCTTGCGCCCGTACTGGTCGCCGAGCTTGCCCCATAGCGGCGTCGCGGCGGTGGAGGCGAGCAGGTACGCGGTGACGACCCAGGACAGGTGCTCCATTCCGCCCAGATCGCTGACGATCGTCGGCAGGGCGGTGGAGACGATCGTCTGGTCGAGGGCGGCGAGCAGCAGGCCCAGCATGAGCGCGCCGATGGAGGCGAGGACCTCACGGGAGGCGTGTTCGGCGGCGGGGCCGGACTTTCCCGGACCGGAAACGGGATCTGCGGCGCCCTTGGTGACTTCGCCAGCCATCCTCTCCTCCTCAGGCCGGGTCAACATTTCCATCCTGAGCGGTGTGTCCGGTTATGGCCTCTCGGGCGGGTTGGGCGGCCGTTGACGGGTCTGCATAATCGCAGGCAATGGCCAGGGAGGGAGTCCAGTGAGCGCTGAGCGCTGTCCAGATTGCGACGCCAGGGGCGTCGGCTGTGAGTGCGCACCGGGAGGACCGGGGGGCGGTTTCGAGCCACTGCGTATCCGCCCGTACGTATCGCTGCCCCATCCCGGCGAGCCGGACCCGCTGACGACTCAGCCGCCGCAGGCGATACCACCCGCGCCACCGATGCCGCCGATACCGCCGGCGCAGCCCGTGTACGGCGCGGTGACCGATCCAGCGCACGCCGACGCCCACGCCCCCGCCCACCCGGATGCTACGGCTGCGCACGGGGACGCCACCCCTGCGTACGGAACACCCGCGGTCTGGCCGGACACCCCGCCGCAGGCGTCCTGGCCTGCCCAGACGGCGCCACTGCCGGCCCCGCACGACCTGGGCGAACTCGGCACGCTCCGGGGAAGGGGAAGGGGAAGGGGAGAGGGAGGGGGTGGGGGTGGGGCCCCCGGGAAGCGGTCCTCGTCGGGCTCCCGTCGGCGCCGCCTCCCCACGGTCCTCGCCGGTGCCGGGACGGTGGTGGCGGTGGGCACGGCGACCCTGGCGTTCGGCATGCTGCCGCGCTCCGCCGACAGCGACACGGTCCTCCTGGACGCGAAGCCGACGGGGCCGGCGGCCAGCGTGGCGCCGACCGATCCGGCGGAGACGGCGACCACCTCGGCGGCTCCGTCCCGCAAGGCGTCGGCCACCAAGTCCGCCAGCCCCTCCACAGCGGCGTCGGCGTCGCCCGGCGCCTCCCGCTCCTCGGCACCCGCATCGCCGCCGAGCCCGTCGTCCGCCCCGCGTCCGGCGAGCAGCTCCCCGCCGGCCCCGAAGGGGCCGACGCTGCGCCACGGCGACAGCGGCCCCGAGGTGGAGAAGCTCCAGCGGCAACTCGCGGCCCAGGGCCTGTACCGGGGCAAGTACAACGGCAAGTACGACGACCGCACCGAGAACGCCGTCGCCTGGTTCCAGTGGGAGAACGACGTCAAGGGCGACCCGGAGGGCGTGTACGGCCCGCAGACGCGCAAGGTTCTGGAGGGTCTCGGCTGACGTTCCGACCCCGCGGTGGCGCACACCGCCCCTTGTTTTGTATCGTGTAGGAACAAAGTGGTTCCGTCCGCATTCCCTGACCGGTGGACGGAACCACTTGTTCTCTTCTCCCGCCCCGTCTGGAGCCCCGCCGATGCCGGCCAGCACCACCCCCTCCCCCGTCGTCCTCACCGCCAAGGCCCTGCTCCTGGACATGGACGGCACGCTGGTCAATTCGGACGCGGTGGTCGAGCGCTGCTGGCGCGAGTGGGCGGTCTCGCACGGTCTGGACCCGGAGGCCGCCCTCAAGGTGGTGCACGGCCGTCAGGGGTACGCCACGATGGCCGTCCTCCTGCCGGAGCGCCCGATGGAGGTCAACTACGCGGAGAACGCCGTCATGCTCGCGCGGGAGACCGCCGACACGGAGGGCGTGGTCCCGGTCGGCGGGGCCTCGGCGTTCATGGCGGCGATCGGCGGGCTGCCGCACGCCCTGGTCACCTCCGCCGACGCGGCCCTGGCCACGGCCCGGATGACCGCGGCCGGCCTGCCGATGCCCGACGTGCGGGTCACGGCCGAGTGCGTGGGGGCCAGCAAGCCGGACCCCGAGGGCTTCCTCAAGGGCGCCGCCGAACTGGGCGTCGACCCGGCCGACTGCATCGTCTTCGAGGACTCGGGAGCGGGCATAGCCGCCGGCCGCGCCGCCGGAATGCGCGTGATCGGCATCGGCCCCCGCGCCGCCGAGCACGCCCCGACGGCCCACGTCCCCGACCTGATCGCCGTCCGCGTCACCACGACCCCGACCGGCGCGATCCACCTCACCCTGACGCCCACAGCCTGACGCTCCCGGACGCACCCCGAAACCCCGCTCCACAGAAGCTCCCGGGGCGCGTCAGCCGTCGCCGGACGCCGGGGGACGCCCCGGCCCGCCGGCGCCCCGCACCGCGCCGCGGCCCTCCCGTCAGCTCAGCCCGCGATCGCCTCGTACAGGGAGAACGCGGCAAGGGCGGCCATGACGGCGGCCGCGACCTTGGTGATCAGGCGCAGCGGCACGTACTTCATCAGGGTGCGGCCGCCCAGGATGCCGATGCCCGCGACCGCCCACAGGGCGAGCACGGCGCCGATGCCGACCGAGACGGGGTTGTCGTACCGGGCGGCCAGGTTGGCGGTCATGATCTGGGTGAGGTCGCCGAACTCCGCGACGAGGATCAGCATGAAGCCGGCCCCGGAGACCTTCCAGAAGGACTGGTCGGCGGGTGCCTTGACCTCCTCGTCGTCGTCGCTCTTCTTCAGCAGCAGCATGGCCGCACCCGCGAGGAAGAGGACGCCGACCACGGCCTGGACGAGCCGGTGCGGGAGCAGGGTGAGGACGCTGCCCGCGGCGATGGCGAGTGCGACGTGCACGGCGAAGGCGGCCGCGACGCCGGCGAAGACGTAGGAGGCGCGGTAGCGGGTGCCGAGCATCAGGCCGGCGAGGGCCGTCTTGTCGGGGAGCTCGGCGAGGAAGACGACGCCGAACGCGATGGCCGTGACGGCAATGCTGAAGTTCGCGCTGAACACGGGGATGGGACCTCGATCGGTGGGCGGGGCGGGCGCCGCCGGTTCCGAGAGACCTGGGGTGTGTCAGGGTTCGCTTCGGCTCGGCGGCGCCCTGACGGTGTTCACGCGCATACGTCCGGGCACGGACGGATGCAGGTGAACCTGGACAGGACACTGCGGCCGAAGGTCTCGCTGGCGGACCCCGCGCGTGCGGCTGCCTGCCTCCGGGCGCCGGCTGGGTGACCCAGCAGTATGTCGACGGTCCGGCGAAGAGCTACTCCCCTTCTGCTCTGACCAGCATACGGGAGCCCGAGGCGGTCCGGACCAGGACTTTGGTCACTTGCGCCCCCTTCCGACACGCCTCCCACACCTCCGGAACTTCAACTTCCGTTTTTTGCAGGAAAGTTGGGCCCCCGAACGTGACGTGCCCATGTCGCACCCCTGTAACCTTGCGCCCGCCGTCACGCAATCCGGCACCGCCACCCTGGCCATGCCCCCTACGGGGGCCACCCGGCCGCACACCCCCCGCACCCAGGGAGCATCCCCATGGCCCTTTCGGCCCGCATACCCTCCGTCTACGCGCGTCGCCTTGGCGTGCTCGCGTCAACCGTTGCGCTTGCCGCCCTCACCTCCCTCGTGAACGCCCCGGTCGCACAGGCCGCCCCGCCCACCCCCATCAGCGCCTCGGCGGCCCGCGCCTACCTCGCCACCGTCACCCCCCGCGCCGAGGGCTCCACCAGCGGCTACAGCCGCAGCCTGTTCCCGCACTGGAGCACCGTCTCCGGCAGCTGCAACACCCGCGAGACCGTCCTGAAGCGGGACGGCCGCAACGTCGTCACCGACGCCAACTGCGCCTCGGTCAGCGGCAACTGGTACTCCGAGTACGACGGCGCCACCTGGACCGCGGCGGCCGACCTCGACATCGACCACGTCGTCCCGCTCGCCGAGGCCTGGCGTTCCGGGGCCAACTCCTGGACCACCTCCAAGCGCCAGCAGTTCGCCAACGACCTCACCCGCCCTCAGCTCATCGCGGTCACCGACGTCGTCAACCAGGCCAAGGGCGACCAGGACCCGGCCGAGTGGCTGCCGTCCACCACCTCCTACCGCTGCACCTACGCCCGCATGTGGGTCCACGTGAAGCAGTACTGGGGCCTGAGCATGGACTCCGCCGAGAAGACGGCCCTGGTGAACGTCCTGAACGGCTGCTGACAGCCCCCTGCGGACCGGCCGCGGGCGCAGCCGCTTCCGGCCGTCTGCCGGCCCTCGCCCGAATTCCCCCACCAGGGGGAGGCCAGGCTCCCCCTCGCCGTCGTACCGTGATCGAAGTTACGGAGGAGGGGGAGTTCCATGGGCACGCTGCGCCTGGGGCCACTGCTGCGCCACGTCGACTGGAACACGGGCGGTTCGGCCACGATATGGGTCGAGACCGACCGCCCGTGCACGGCCGAGGTGCGCTGCGCCGACGGGGCCGCCGGCAGTGTGCGCACGTTCCAGATAGCGGGACACCACTACGCGTTGGTGCCGGTGACCGGCCTGACCCCGGGGACCACGACCTCGTACGAGGTGTTGCTCGACGGGGTGCGGGTCTGGCCGCTGCCCGACAGCGCGTTCCCGCCGAGCACGATCAGCACCCCCGCCACGGCGGATGCCGGTCGCCCCGGCCCCGGCCTGCGGATCACGTTCGGGTCCTGCCGGCAGGCCGCCCCGCCGGCCGACCGGCACGGGCCGCACGGGCCGGATGCGCTCGACACCCTCGCGGCGCAGCTCGCCGCCGCCCCGCAGGAGCCGCGCCCCGACGTCCTGCTGCTCCTGGGCGACCAGGTGTACGCGGACCAGCTGTCCCGGGAGACCCGGCAGTGGCTGACGGCCCGCCGCGACCTGCGGGAGGCGCCCGGTGCGCAGGTCGCGGACTACGAGGAGTACACCCGCCTCTACTACGAGTCCTGGCTGGACCCGGAGATCCGCTGGCTCCTGTCGACGGTCCCCAGCCTCCAGATATTCGACGACCACGACGTCGTGGACGACTGGAACACCAGCGCCGCGTGGCTCGCGGAGATGCGGGCGACGCCGTGGTGGCAGGAGCGGGTGATCAGCGGGCTGATGTCGTACTGGGTGTACCAGCACCTGGGCAATCTCTCGCCCTCCGAGCTCGCTGCCGATGCGCTGTACCAGGCGGTGTGCAAGGACGCGGACGGTACGGACGCGCTGCGCGCCTTCGCCGCCGCGGCGGACGCCGATCCGAGCTCGGTGCGTTGGAGCTACCGGCGCGACTTCGGCCGGTCGCGGCTGCTGATGGTGGACACGCGGGCGGCGCGGGTGCTCGCCGAGGACGGGCGGGCCATGCTCGACCCGGCCGAGCAGGAGTGGCTCCGGGAGAACGCCCTGGCCGGCCACGGGGGATACGACCACCTGCTGATCGGGTCCTCCCTGCCGTGGCTGATGCCGCCGCTGATCCATGACGCGGAGGTGTGGAACGCCGCGCTGTGCCGCGGTGAGCGCGGGCCCCGCTGGGCGCGGATCGGCGAGGACCTGCGGCGGCGCAGCGATCTGGAGCACTGGGCGGCGTTCCCGGCCTCGTTCAAGGCGCTCAGTGATCTGATCGAGGAGGTGGGGACGGGGCCGCGGGCGCCGGCGACGGTGGCGGTGCTGTCGGGGGACGTGCACCACGCGTACGTGGCCGAGCCCCGAATACCGAGTACGGCGCGGCTGTTCCAGCTGACGTGCTCGCCGGTGCACAACTCGATTCCGGCGGTGGTGCGGTGGGGGTTCCGGCTGGGCTGGTCGCGGCTCGGCCGCTGGCTGGGGCGCGGTCTGTCGCGGCACGGGAGGACGGGCCGTCCTCCGCTGAGCTGGCGGCGTACGGGCGGCCCCTGGTTCGGGAACCAGCTGATGACGCTGTCGCTGTCGGGCCGGGTGGCGCGGCTGCGGCTGGAGCAGGCGCGCCGGGCGGGCGGAAAACGGCGGTGGCGGGGCGGCCGGGTGGGCGCGGGCGCCCGGCTGGTGACGGTCCTGGACCGCCGGCTGACGCCGGAGCCCTGAGCGCGGTGAGGGGCGGTCGCGGGCCCACGGGCCCCTGCGGCTGACGCGCGGGCGGCTGGGGCGCCCCCGGCCGTCCGGGGCGGCGGTGCCCGGCGTACGCTGTGTGGCTGTCAAGCCGCCCCTGCCGCTTCCGCGCGACGTCGCGGCGCCTCGTGCCGAGGCACGTCAACCGGACCGGGGGGTCTCGTCTTGTGGGAGAGTCTGGGGTCGCTGACCGCGAGCCCATGGATCTACGCCGTGGTGGCGTTGTCCGTGGTGCTCGACGTGTTCCTTCCGGTGCTGCCGAGCGGGGTGCTGGTGATCACCGCGGCGGCGGCTGCGGCTGCCGCCGGGGCGGCGGGGCCGGTTCCGGTGCCGGAGCAGGTCCCGGACATCGCGGCACTCCTGCTGATCGCGACGACCGCTTCGGTGCTGGGTGACATGGCGGCGTTCCGGCTGGCCCGGCGCGGCGGCGACCGGCTGGAGCGGGCCATCGCCCGTTCCCGGCGCCTGACGCTGGCCCAGGAGCGCCTGGGTACGGCCCTGGCCCGGGGCGGCGGCGCCCTGGTCGTGATCGCCCGCTTCGCTCCGGCCGGCCGTTCGGTGGTGTCGCTGGGGGCGGGGAAGACGCACCGCAAGGTGCGGGAGTTCCTGCCGTGGTCGGCCCTGGCGGGCATGGCCTGGGCCGGTTACAGCGTGGCCTTCGGCTATTACGGCACCCAGTGGCTCGGTGCGGCCTGGCTCGGCACCGCCGTTTCGGTGGTCGCCCTGTTCGCCGCGGGCGCCCTCGCCGCGTTCGTCATCCGCCGCCCGGCCCCCGCAGCGGCGCCGACGGCGTAACGTTCCGCCCCCGCGGTTCCCCCGGGTGGCGCAGCGAGTCACCCGTTCACCCGGCCCCGATCGCCGTCGGCGGCTCGGGCTCCTAACGTCCACAGCACGGTGCGCAACCGAATCCGCGTCACATCCGTGGCCTGGCCGCGCCGTTTCGAGGAGCCCGAGGGAGTTCTCGCCATGCCTGCCAAGCCGTCGAACCGCCCGCTGTTGAGCCTCGCGGCCGCGACGCTCGCAGTCGCCGCCACCGCTGCCGCTCCGCTCCCCGCCGCCCATGCCGTCAGCGGCCCCAACCTCTCGGCCAACGTGTCCCCGACCACCGTCGCCCCCGGCAGCCGGGTCCTCCTCGGCCTGCGGGGCTGCGGCGCCGGCAGCGCGCGGGCCGCGTCGAGCGCGTTCGGCGAGGTGCGGCTGTCGGGGGGCAGCAGCTCCGACATCCTGTCCGGGAGCGCCACCATCCTGCGCGGCGCCTCCACGGGCGTGCACCCCGTCACCTTCGAGTGCGGTGACTTCGGCGGGACGCGCATCACCGTCTCCCTCCAGGTCGCCCCCGGTGCGGCCCGCGGCGGCCAGGGCGGCAGCATCGGCACGGTGAGCCCGGCCCAGATCGCGATCGGCGGCACCCTCGCGGCGAGCGCGCTGGGCGCCGGCATCTGGATCCTGCGCCGCCGGGCCCGTACGTCCTGACCTGCCCCTGTCCCCTTACCCCCCTGTCGCGTCCCGGGCCGGCCGCGCCGGCCCCGGCCGCGGTCCCCTCGGTCTAGTGCTGTGGCCTGAAAGGTTTGCCGCCTCGCGACGTCCGGTGCGGTGCATCGCAAGGCGGAGGGCCGCGGCTCGTACGGGACGTACTCGCGCGGTCCGACAACGCGGCGAGGTGCCGTGCCGGGCGTCGCGAGGTGGTGAACCTTTCCGGTCACAGCACTACTGGGCAGGGGCGGTGGCGGCGGCCGGTGCGGTGGTGGCGCCGCGCACCCGGAGCCCGTCCAGCAGGTCGCGCGTCGCGTCGGCGACGGCGGTCACGGCCGCGTCGAAGACCTCCTGGTTGTGCGCGGCGGGTGCCCGGAAGCCGGACACCTTGCGCACGTACTGCAGCGCGGCGGCGTGGATCTCCTCCTCGGTGGCCTTCTCGGGGATGGCGGGCGGGCGCAGGGTCTTGATGGAACGGCACATACCCCCACTATCCCGCTAGCGGGGCAGCTCGGCCCCGGACAACTTCATGATCAGGCCGGCTTGTAGCCGGGCGCGCAGCTCGGGGTCGGCCACCTCGTCCAGCAGCCCGACGGCCTGCTGCATGGCCGCGGCGGCCCGGCGGTCCTCCCGCAGGGCGGCGGTCTGGTCGGCCATGTGCCGCAGCGCGATGTCGGCGCGCCGGTGGAACAGCTGCCCGACGAGGGTGACGACCACGCCGACCGAGCTGATGACGATCCCGAGGTAGAGCTCCCCGGTGCTCTCCGCCTTCCAGACGCCGAGGGCGACGCCGACCAGCAGGATCGCGGCCCCCACTCCGGCGAACCGCTGGCTGGTGGCGAAACTGCTGCGCGCCTGCGCCAGCCCGTACGCGTAGTACTCGACCAGTACGGCCGTGAAGCCGGCGTCCCCCCGCACCTCGGGCCGGTCCCGGCCGTACCCGCGCGGGATGCCGCCGACGTCGGCGTACTTCGGATCCCCGGCCGCCGTCCTCCCCGCGGAGCCGGCCCCCGTACCCGGACCTTCCCCCGTCCCCTCACCCGTCCCCTCACCCGCGCCCGCCCCTGCTCCTGCTTCGGCGAGCTGCGCGACGAGCCGGGCCCGCTCGGCCTCCCGCCGCTGCTCGAATCCGGCCCCCGCCTTCCTCTCCCACACCGCCAGCACGCCGGCGACCCCCAGCAGAGCCGCCCCCACGACACCCCACTCGCCCATCCCCCGACCATCCCACGGC
The DNA here is from genome assembly GCF_055564695.1 of Streptomyces sp. NPDC029014. NCBI lineage: Bacteria > Bacillati > Actinomycetota > Actinomycetes > Kitasatosporales > Streptomycetaceae > Streptomyces > Streptomyces sp. NPDC029014. Next base: position 100,765 of record NZ_JBVHVT010000018.1, on the reverse strand, counting down.
CCTGCCCGTCACCGACACCCCTGCGCCCGGATGCGAGCGGATGCGCCGGGATGCGCCGTGCTGACGTGCGGCGCACGCTATGAGGGACCGTGGGCGCTGCGGCCCACGACGCCCGCACCGGCGCAGGAGTGGCCCGTGAACCGATACCCGCCCATCGCCGACCACGGGATGGTCGGCAACCTCCAGACCGCGGCCCTGGTGGCCGCGGGAGGAACGATCGACTGGTGGTGCACGCCGCGTTTCGACTCCCCCAGCGTCTTCGCGTCGCTCCTCGACGCGGACCGCGGCGGCTTCTGCCGGCTGGCCGTGGACCTCCCGGAGGGGGACGGTTCGACGGTCCGGCAGTTGTACCTGTCCGACACGGCGGTGCTGGTCAACCGGTTCCTGGCGCCGGGCGGCGTCGGCGAGGTCGTCGACTTCATGCCCGCGGTCACGGACAGGACGCCGACCGACCGGCACCGCCTGGTCAGGGTGGTCCGCGTGGTGCGGGGCAGCCTGCCGTTCTCGTTCGGTTGCCGCCCCCGCTTCGACTACGGGCGGGCCCCGCACGCCCTGGAGCTGACCGACGAGCGGGCAGCGGTCTTCCGCGGCCCGGGAACGGACCTCCACGTCCAGGCCACCGCACCCCTCACCCTCCGGGCGGACGGCGACGACCTCGCGGCCGGCTTCACGCTCCGGGCCGGCGAAGCGGCGGCGGTGGTGCTGACGAGCACGGCGGGCGGTGGACCCGCCCCCGCCCCGCCGTCCAGGGAAGGGGTCACCGCCGAGCTGGAGGACTGCCGGGCGTTCTGGCAGACCTGGCTGCGGTCCTCCACGTACCGGGGGCGCTGGCACGACATGGTGAACCGTTCGGCGATCACCCTCAAGCTGCTGACGTACGCCCCGACCGGCGCGCCGATCGCCGCGGCCACGATGGGGCTGCCGGAGCAGGTCGGCGGCGAACGCAACTGGGACTACCGCTACACGTGGGTCCGCGACGCCTCGCTGTCCGTGGGGGCGTTGATCAACCTGGGGTTCGAGGAGGAGGCGGACGCCTTCCGCCGCTGGCTGCGCGAGCGTTTCGAGGCGGGCGGGACCGCCTCGGGAGCCCCGTTGCAGATCATGTACCGGATCGACGGCGACCCGCACCTCACGGAGGAGACCCTCGACCACCTGGAGGGGTACATGGGTTCGGCCCCGGTGCGGGCCGGCAACGCGGCGGCGGACCAGGTGCAGCTCGACATCTACGGCGAGGCCGCCGATGCCATGGCCCAGGGCCGCGACATGGGCGCCATTCGCGGCTGGAAGGCGGTCGCCGACATCCTGAACTGGCTGGCCGACAACTGGGACCGGCCCGACGAGGGGATCTGGGAGACCCGGGGCGGGCAGAAGGACTTCACGTACAGCCGGCTGATGACGTGGGTCGCGTTCGACCGCGGCATCCGGATGGCCACCGTGCATTCCCGTCCCGCGGACACCGACCGCTGGGCGGAAGTCCGTGACCGCGTCTTCCAGCAGATCGTGGAGCGCGGTTGGAACGACGAGCGGCAGGCGTTCGTTCAGCACTACGACACGGACGTGTTGGACGCCTCGCTGCTGCTGATGCCGCGGGTCGGTTTCCTGTCGCCCCGGGATCCGGCCTGGCTCAGCACCCTCGATGCCATGGACCGCGAGCTGGTCAGCGACAGCCTGGTGTACCGGTACGACCCTGCGGCCTCGCCGGACGGACTGCGCGGCTCCGAAGGCACGTTCAACCTGTGCAGCTTCCTGTACGTGGAGGCCCTGGCCCGTTCGGGCCGGCTGCAGCAGGCCCGGTACGCCTTCGACAAGATGCTCACGTACGCCAACCACGTCGGCCTCTTCGCCGAGGAGATCGGGCCTTCCGGCGAGCAACTGGGGAACTTCCCGCAGGCATTCACCCATCTCGCGTTGATCGCGGCGGCCCTGTCGCTCGACGAGCAGCTCGATGCGGCCGAGGCGCGGGGGCCGCGCGCCGGCCGGCCGTGACCCCTTCCGGTCCCAGGCGCGGAGGCGACACCGGTGTCCGACACGCGTAGTTCGAGCAAGCCGTCGAAGGAGCAGCGTCGGGTCCTCGCCCCGCTCGCTCTCGCCCAGTTCATCTGCAGCTTCGCCGGCTCCAACATGAACGTGATGATCAACGACATCAGCGAGGACCTCGACACGACCGTGCAGGGCGTGCAGAACGCGATCACGATTTTCCTGCTGGTGATGGCGGCGCTGATGATTCCCGGCGGGAAGCTGACCGACCGCTACGGCCGCAAGCGCTGCCTCCTCGCCGGTCTCGTGATCTACGGCGTCGGCGCCCTGCTCAGCGCGGCCGCGCCCGGGCTGGGCGTGCTGATCCTCGGCAATTCGATCCTGGAGGGCGTCGGCACGGCCCTGCTCATCCCGCCCGTGTACATCCTGACGACGCTGATCTTCACGGACCTGACCTCACGCGCCCGCGCCTTCGGCGTGATCATGGCGCTGGGCGGGATCGGTGCGGCCGCCGGACCGCTGATCGGCGGGCTCATCACGTCGGCACTGAGCTGGCGGGCGGCCTTCGTGTTCCAGGCCCTGGTCATCGTCGTGATCGTCGCGCTCAGCCGGCACCTCGAGGACCCGCTGCCGCCCGATCCGACGCGCCCGTTCGACACCACCGGCGCGGTCCTCTCGGCGGTCGGCCTCGTCCTCGTCGTCATGGGCATCCTGGCGGCCGACAACAACGTCTGGCTCATGATCGCCCTGCTCGTGCTCGGCGCCCTCGTCCTCTTCTGGTTCTTCCGCTCGATCCGCGCCAAGGAGCGGGCGGGGCATGAGCCGCTGCTGTCCACCAGCCTGTTCCACAACCGGACGTCCAACCTGGGTCTGGTCACGCAGAACGTGCAGTGGCTGCTGCTGATGGGCACCTCGTTCACGGTCGCCGCGTACCTCCAGGTCGTCCGCGGCTACGACGCCATCCAGACCGGCGTCATCTTCACCGCGGCCACGCTGGGCCTGCTCGTGTCGTCCCTGGCCGCGGAACGCCTCGCCGAGCGGCGGCCCCAGCGGACCCTGATCATGACCGGCTTCTGCGTCACCATCGCCGGCATCGCCGTCCTCATCGCACTGGCCGGCAGCACCCCGAACCCCTGGGCGCTGGCCCCGGGGCTGCTGCTGATCGGGCTGGGCCTCGGCGTGATGCTGACCCCGTCGGTCAACGTCGTCCAGTCGAGCTTCCCCGAGGAGGAGCAGGGCGAGATCTCCGGCCTCTCCCGCAGCGTGTCGAACCTCGGCTCGTCCCTCGGCACGGCGGTCGCCGGCACGATCCTGGTCTCGGGCCTGACCAGCAGCGCCTACGCCGCCGCCATGATCACCCTGGCCGTGATCGGCCTGACCGGCCTGACGGCCGCCACCCTCCTCCCGAAAACCCCCCGCTGACGGCCGGGACTCACTTCCTCTTCCGCAGCCTGCGCATCTTGTCCTCGGCTTCCTTCTTCTTCCGCTGCGCCACCCCGTACGCGGTCCAGGCCCCCTGGTGCTTGGCGCACTGCCCGCTCCCGCCGATCGCCTTGTTCCGGCACCGCCCACCACTCTGCGTGACGGCCCCACACCGCGGCTGCGTCATCCCGCCCCCTCCCGAGTAGACCCCCACCAGGCTGGCGCCCCCTTCCAGCGACCGGAAAGGGGCGCACGCCGGGCACCCCGAAGCGCACGGGTCGCACGGCACGACCCGGCACCGACAAACCGTCAGGACGGAGCAAACTGCACTAAGCCAGTTCGCCGTTCCATCGGCATTTGACCAACCAACCAGAACAACCAGCGCAAAAGTGGACAGACAGCCGCACGCTCGAGTTGTAGTCACCACGGTCGCAGCAGTCGCGATCCGCAAGCCGGTTGACGGGCGTCGAACGCCGGACTGCAGCCCGCCGAAACGACACCACCCCAAAGAGCACTGCGGGGCCGGATGCTGCCCCACCGGCAGGCTCGCCCACTGCCGCAGGGCAGAGCTCGACGATGTTCGACTCCTTCCTCAGCGCGGGCCGAAGCATCGGCCGAGGCGGTCCAGCTCTCCGGCGAGGACGTGCAAGAGGCCTACTCGCTGAAGGGCAAGGGAATGCAGGCCGACGCCACGGTCAACTGCGTGGACGTCGACGGCCAGCCGCACACCTTCAACAAGAGCATCACGATCACGAGGCCGGCGGGCTCCACGGAAACCCAAGCCGTCAACCGCCGGGGGCTCCGAAACGTCCCCGAACCGCCCCCGGAAACGACGAAACGGGCTCCCGGAAAGTGCTCCCGAAGCCCGCTCGCACGGAAAATGCCCGTTGGGGCACGGTGGGCGCGGACGGTTTCGAACCGCCGACTTCTGCTTTGTAAGCTCGAATCGGGGCTCTGTCGCCGCGTGGTCTGGGACAACGGTCCTACAGCTTGATCATCTTGGCGTACGGGCTCAAGATCCGCTCTCGCGTCGAGCCGAAATCGACGAGCGTCGCGGTTCCGTCCTCGACACCGATCACTCGGCCGAGTCCGTACACGTCGTGCGTGACCAGGTCACCCACCGCGAAGTGCTTGAGGGGTGGCACGGTCGGGGCTTTGAAGGGGCTGCTCGGCAGATGGCGCTTCGGTGCGGCTGGCTTTGTCATTGCGACCAGTATGCGCCCGCCGGGCTCCGACCGGACCCCCGTGCGCATCACCGTTCGGACCCGATCCCCGCGCCTTCCGGATCGGCGACGGGGAAGGGCCGGAGAGGATCCGACCCGCCCTGGGCATCGTGCTGGCCATCGCCCACAGGGACATCAGCTACGTCGTCGGCCCGCTCGCCGCGGCAATCGAGCTGATCCGCCTGGTCACCGCGATGTGGGGACCGCTGGTCACCCTCGGCCCGTGGGCCGCGCACGCCGCGCCGTGGGCGTTGGGCCGCAAGCGACAGGCTGCCCCCCAGTGGGCCATGCCCGCCGGCCAGCGCGACGACGCCGACGCCCCGATCACCCCCTCGATCGTCGTCACCGCCCTGCGCGCGCTCGCCCTGTGGCTGGCCCCCGACCGCACGGTCGAGTTCCGGATCGCCGACCTCAAGGGCATCGGAGACTGGGGGATGTTCGACGGCCTCGCCACCGTCCCCGCGTGGGCCCGCGAGTGGCGGCAGGCCGTAGCGGTCGCCTACCACCCCGGCGGGGCCGGACTCACCGTCGTGGGCCTCGACAACGCCGACGTGGTCGCCGGGGCCCGGCAGAACCTCCCCGCAACACTCAGATCGCCGTCACGACGAACATCTACACCCCCGTGACCAACGGCAGTAGGCGGGAGACCATGGGGCACATGGACCGGCTGCTGCGCCGGCGGCGGTCGGCCGAGTAGGCGACTGCCGTCACCTGTAGCCGTCAAAGGCCCCCAACCGTGATCGGTTGGGGGCCTCTTGACTGGTGGGCGCGGACGGTTTCGAACCGCCGACATCTGCTTTGTAAGAGCAGCGCTCTACCCCTGAGCTACGCACCCGTGGATGAGTGGACAGCCTACATGGCGGGCACGCCCCCCACGCAAACCCGTTCGTGTGGGAGAGAATGGACCGGGCATGGCGGAGGCGGGCGCGGTACGGGAGAGGGATTGTGACGACGGCATCCCGGCGGTGGTTCGGTGGGCGGGACGACAGTCGGCGGGCGGACGCCCAGGCGGCCAAGGACGCCGCGGCTGCAGCGTTCTACGAGCTGGACACGGCGCAGCGGGATCTGCGGATCTCGATCGAGACCATCGCGGCCGCGGACGCTTCGCCCGCGGCGCGGCAGGCGGGCGAGGGGTTCGCCGCGCTGGGGCGGCGGATCGACCAGGCCAGCCACGTGTACATCGAGGCGGTCGACGCGCACGACCTGGACCGGCCCGAGCTGGACGGTGCCGTCGCGGCGCGGGCGCGGGACCAGCTGACGCGGGCCCGCGAGGAGCTCGTACGGGCCAAGGCGGAGCTGGATCGCTTTGCTCAGGGCATCCAGCCGCTGCTGGACCGGGCCGAGACGCAGCTCGCGCGGGTGGCGCCGGCCCGGGAGCGGGCGAAGGCGGCGCTGCTGGCGGCGAGCACGGCGCTGGACGAGGTCCGCGGGACGGGGATGCGGGCCGATGACCTGGCGGCGCGGCTGGCTGCGCTCGGGCCAGAGCTGACCCTGCTGAACCAGGGCGTCGCCCAGCACGGGGTGCAGGACACCCTGCAGCGCGCCGACCGGATCCTGCGGGACGCCGAGGCGATACGCGCCGAGCTGGCGCGGCTGCCGGAGCGGGCAGCGGAGATCGACCGGCGGCTGGTCAGCCTGCGGACCCGGGCGCAGGCGCTGGGCAACCGGGCGGACCGGGTGGATCCGGTGCTCAGCGAGCTGCGCCGCCGGTTCAGCGCGGCGTGCTGGCAGGACCTGCAGCACGTGCCGGAACAGGCCGTACGGGATGTCGCACGGGTGGAGGAGCAGCTGCGGGAGGCCGGGCGGGCGCGGGAGGAACAGCGCTGGGCGGACGTGACGGCGCTGATCGACGCGGTACGGGCGGCCCTGGACTCCACCGACGAGGCGGTGTCGGCCGCGCAGGACCGGCTGACCCGGCTGGAGGCGGTGGCCCGGGACCCGCAGCAGGAGGTGCAGCGGACCCGGTTCGTGATCCGGGACGCGCAGCGGCTGGCGATGGAGGGCCGCAGCGTGCCCGATCCGCGGCACGCGGGACCGCTGGACGAGTCGGTGGCCCGGGTCGAGCGGGCGCTGGCCTCGCTGGAGGGACGTCACCCCGACTACTGGCACTTCCTCCAGGAGATGGAGGACGTCCGGGCGGTGGTGGGCCGGGTGGTGGCCGACCTGCGGGGCCGGCGCGCCAGCGGCTGAGCCGGGCGGGGCACGGCCGGGGCACGGCCCGGGTGCGACCGGGCAGGAGTTGTCCGGGGGTGGGCATCGGCGGATGCTGGGAGGGACAGGGACGGAGCAGAGGAGGGCGGGATGGCTGCCCACACTTCCCACACGGCTCGTTCTTCCCGTAGGGCTCGTGCGTCTCAAGCAGCGTCTGCTTCCGCGGCAGCTGCTGCGCCGCGTGAGGGATATGCGCCTCACGCCGCCTACGGGTGTCACGAGGCCCATGAGAATTACGCGCCCTACGTACCCCACGAGCCCTACGGGCCGCAGGTGCCGCAGGAGACCCACCGGCTGAGGCGCCGCGTGCGCCGCATGGTGCACCCCGTCGAGGCGCAGCTCGACGAGCACCTGCCCGTCGACCACAAGCTCAGCACGGTGTACCGGGTCGGTGCCGGTCTGACGGGGATCCTGCTCGTCGTCTTCGGGATCCTCGGGCTGATGAACCGGATCGGGTTCTTCGACACCGGCGGCGACCGGGTGCTCTCCCTCAACACCAACGGCGCGCTGAGCGTCCTGTCGATCTGTGTCGGCCTGCTGCTCTTCATCGGGATGGTGATCGGCGGGAACTTCGCGTCGACGATCAACATCGTGCTCGGCCTGGCCTTCATCGCGAGCGGGTTCGTGAACCTGGCCCTGCTGGACACGGGGCTGAACTTCCTCGCCTTCGAGATCCAGAACGTGCTGTTCAGCTTCGTCGTCGGCGTGATGCTGATGTGGTTCGGGATGTACGGGCGGGTGGGCAGCGCCCTGCCGCACGACAACCCGTACTGGCGGGCCCGCCACCCCGAGCAGGCGGCCCGCGAGGACCGGGCCCGGGCCCGAGCGCGCCCGGCGACCCCCGCCACCGGGCACTGACCCCGACAGCTAACCCATAGCCATAGCCGGCCCCGGCCCCTGCGCCCGGCCCGGCCGGCCTCCCGCCGCACCCCCCGGTGCGTCCGCGGCCGCGGCCAGCAGGGCTTCGGCCGCGGCGGTACGGGCGTACAGCACCGTCCGGCCGGCCCGGTGGGCGCTGGCCAGGCCCGCGTCGCGCAGTGCGGTCAGGCACTGGGAGACCCGCGCCGGGGAGAGGCCCGTACGGTCGGCGAGCTCGGTGGTGGAGGCCGGGCTGTCCAGCTCCGCCAGGAGCGTGCTGCGCGACCGCCCGAGGACGACCGCCAGGGCCGCGGAGGCGGTCCGGGACCGCGTCTCCCACAGGGAGCCGGTGCCCCGCGCGGGATAGACGAGCTGGGGCGGGTCCGGCGGCGCCACCCGGGTGGAGAGGCCGGAGGCCTTGAACGCCGAGGGGATCAGCAGCAGCCCCGGCCCCGCCGCCTCCCGGCTGAGCGCGCGCTGCGGGGACCGCGGAGGGGCCAGCCGCAGGGCGACGCCGTCCCAGTCGGCCTGCGGGTCCAGGTCCGTGAGGAGGCGGGCGGCGCCGTGCTCGGCGGACTGCCGGGCCCGGTACAGGACGTCGGCGTCGAGCAGGGCCCGGATCCGGGCCCAGTACGGGGAGAGGGCCAGCTCCCAGAAGGCCTCGGCCTCCTCCGCGACCCGGGCCAGCCGGCCGCGCGGATCCGCGTGCAGCGCGCGCAGCCGCGGGCCGAGCCGGCCCTGGTGCCGCCCGAGGTGTTCGAGGTCCCGGCGCACCCGCTCCGCCGGAGTCGCGGTGACCGCGGCGAGCTCCTGCTCCAGTGCGGGTGCCGGACCGGAGGGCGCCGGGGTGAGGAAGTCGGGGGCGTAGCGGGAGGCGGCCGGGATCAGCTCGGCGAGCCAACCCCGGTCCAGGCCGGCCGCGGCCACCCGCGGCCCCACCTGCGCCAGCCACGGCCCGTGCACGGCATGCCCGGCATGCCCGGCCACCCGCCCACCAGCCGCCGGACCCGGCGCCGGACCCGGCCCCGGCGCCTCGCCCCAGGACCGGGCCAGCAGCCGGAAGGCAGCCATCAACTGCCACATCGGCGACACGGCGAACCGCGTCCGCGCCAGATCGTCCGCCGAGAACGACAGCACCGTCGGCCGGCCCATGACAGTCCCCCGCCCCCTCTTCCGCCGCCCCGACGCCCCGACGTCCCGCCGCCCCGCCGCGGATTCAGCTGGAACGGAATCATTGGCGGCCCACCCTATCGACCGTTGATCATTCCGGCATGACCCCACAGAAGATCACCGCAGCGGCCTCGGGCACCTGGAACCTCGGCGACCTCCGCGTCAACCGGATCGGCTTCGGCGCGATGCGGATCACCCAGGACGGCGCCGCCTTCGACCCCGCCGCGGCCCCGAGCGGCCGCGACCGCGCGATCGGCGTACTGCGCCGCGCGGTCGAGCTGGGCGTGAACCACATCGACACCGCCGCCTTCTACTTCTCCCGCCTGCGCTCCGCCAACGAACTGATCAACCGTGCGCTCGCGCCCTACGCGGACGACCTCGTCATCACCACCAAGGTCGGGCCGAGCCGCGGCCCGTCCGGCTCCTGGATGCCCCACGCCACCCCCGAGCAGCTGCGCGGGCAGGTCGAGCAGAACCTGCGCGAGCTGGGCCGGGACCACCTCGACGTGGTCAACCTGCGCATCGTCGGCACCGGGTCCATCGCCGAACGCTTCGGCGCGCTGGCCGAGCTGCGCGAGGCCGGGCTCATCCGTCACCTGGGCCTGTCCAACGTCCGGCCCCACCACCTCACCGAAGCACAGGCCATCGCCCCGGTGGTCTGCGTGCAGAACGCGTACGGTCTCGGCTTCGCCCCCGAGCAGCGGGCCGAGCAGCGGGAGTTCGTACGGCTCTGCGGTGAACGGGGCGTCGCGTACGTCCCGTTCTACGCGCTGGCCGGGTCGCGCCGCGAGGCCGGCCTGCACCCCTCCGACGCCGCCCCGGACACCGCCTCCACCTCCGACGCCGCCGCCGACGCCGCGGCCGCCGCCGTCTCCGCCATCGCGGACGCCCGCGGGGTGAGCCAGGCCCAGGTGCGGCTGGCGTGGACGCTCCACCTCGGGGACCACGTCCTGGCGATTCCGGGGACCGGCGACCCGGACCACCTGGCCGACAACATCGCCGCGGGCGCGCTGCGCCTTTCCGAGGACGAGCTCCGCCTCCTGGACCCCGACGGTCGCTAGTGCCGTGCCCCGCCCAGCACACCGGGTGCCGCGGACCGGGGACCGCGGACCGGGCGGGGCGTCCTCGGTAGCCTTGGGCCATGCCTCGATACGAATTCCGCTGCCGGACCTGCGACGACACCTTTGAGGTCAGCCGTCCCATGGCCGAGTCGTCCGCGCCCGCCGACTGCCCCGCCGGGCACTCCGACACCGTCAAGCTGCTCTCCGCCGTGGCCGTCGGCGGGACCAGCAGCGCCCCCGCCCCGTCCGGCGGGGGCTGCTGCGGCGGCGGAGGCTGCTGCTAGCCCACCTGCCCGACCGTCGCCCTGCCCGCAGGGCCGCGGTCGGGCGGTCGGGCGGTCGGGCGGTCGGCGTCAGCGCTTGCGCGACAGGGTGAGCCCGTCCGAGATCGCCAGCAGTACGGACTCCATCCGCGGATCCGCCGCGACGTGTTCGTTGTAGGCGCGGACTCCGGCCGCCGACCCGCTCGTCGCCGTCTCGTCCAGGACCGTGCCGTGGAACAGCGTGTTGTCGGTAACGATCAGCCCGCCGGGCCGCATCCGCGGCACGAGCTCCTCCCAGTAGGCGATCTGGTTCTCCTTGTCCGCGTCCACGTACGCCATGTCGACGTGCGGCTCGGCCGGCATGGCCCGGAGCGTGTCCAGGGCCGGGGCGATGCGCAGGTCGATGCGGTCGGCGACGCCGGCCGCCTCCCAGGCCTGCCGCCCGTACGCGGTCCACTCCTCGGAGATGTCGCAGGCGATCAGCAGGCCGTCCGCGGGCATCGCCTGGGCCATGGAGAGGGTGGAGAAGCCGGTGAAGGTGCCGATCTCGACGATGCGGCGGGCTCCGGTCAGCCGGACCAGGAAGGCCAGCAGCGGGCCCTGCTCCTCCGCCGACTGCATGCCGGCGACGTCGGGGAACTCGGCGTACGTCGTCTCCACCAGCCCCCGCTGGATCTCGTCCAGCGGGGGGTTGTGGTCGAGCACGTACCGGTAGAGCTCGTCAGTGATCTTTGTCGTGTTGCCCTTGGTCATGCGCCAAGTGTGCCTACTTCACGGGCAGTCCGGGCGAACGCCCGCACGATCTCCTCGCCCGCCATGACGCCCTTCTCCGCCAGGGCCGTGACCGTGGGCGCGTGCCAGCCGGCGTCGGCCAGTTCGCCGTGCCCGGGCCGCCAGGCCGTATCGGCGGCGAGCAGCAGGTCGGCGTCGAGCAGCGAGTCACCGGCCGCCAGGGTCGTGGACGCACCCGTGCGCCGGGCCACTTCGCGCATCGCCGCGCTCTTCGTCAGCGGCCGCGGGACCGCGTAGACCTTGCGGCCCTGGAGCGAGACCGTCCAGCCGCGGGCCTCCGCCCACTCGGTCAGCCCCTTGATCCACTCCTCCGGGAGCAGGTCGCGTTCGACGACGAGGTACGCGAACAGGTCCTCCGCCACCCGTGCCTTGCGCAGCCAGACCGGGTCGGCGGTCGCCAGCAGGTGCTGGTGCACCTCCTCCAGCGGGGCGCACTCCTCGGCCAGTCGGGCGGCCACCTGCCGGCGCCACTCCCGGTCCGGTTCCCCGTCCACGAGCAGCTGACCGCCGTTGGCGCAGATCGCGTACGGTGCCGGCCGGCCGGGGAAGCGGATGCGCTGGTACTGCTTGCGAGTGCGGGTCGTCGTGGGGACGAACACCACCGAGGGGTCCGCGGTCAGTTCGGCCAGCAGGGCCGCCGCGGTCTCCGTCATGTACGACAGCGGCTTGCTCTCGTGCACCTCCACGCACAGCAGCCGCGGCGCGGCCGCGTCGGGCACGGTCAGGCCGAGGGCCGCCGACGAGTAGATGAGCGTACGGTCGAGATCGCTGGCTACCAGGACAGTCACTTGGAGGTCACGGCCTTTCCGTCGGCGCCGGTCGCGCCGCGCGTGTATCGGGGGTGGATGAGTCCCACGCAGGTGTAGGGCAGGCCGTCGACCTCCTCCACCGGCACCCCGCGCTGCTCGGCGAGGAGCCGTACGTGGTCCAGGTCGGGGCCGGCGCCGCGCCGGGCCAGCACCTTCCACGGCACCCGGCGCAGCAGCACCCGGGTGGTCTCGCCGACGCCGGGCTTGACCAGGTTGACGTCGTGGATGCCGTACTCCTCGCTGATCCGCTCCACGGCGGCCCAGCCCTCCCAGGTCGGGGTGCGGTCGGCCGCGAGGAGCTCCTTGACGTCGGCGTCGACGGCATCGGCGACCTCCTCGAAGCGGGCGGCGACGGCGTCGACGAAGTCGACGGAGACGTCTGCCCCGGCGAGCTCGCGGTAGAACTTCGCGCCGTGGAAGTCGGCGGGCCCGACCAGGTCGGACCGGAGCACGGTACGGGATATGAGGCCCGACACGGTGGAGTTGAGGCAGGCCGAGGGGATCAGGAAGTCCTCGCGGGTGCCGTACGTGGGCACGCACGAGCCGGGGTCGGCCAGGACCACGATGTCCGGGTCGAACGCGGGACCGCCCTCCTGGTCCCGGTGGGCGCGCAGGGCGGCGGACAGCTCGCGGGTGATGGCGCCCTTGCCGGTCCAGCCGTCGACGAAGACGACATCGGCGGGGTCGTGGTGGGCGGCCAGCCAGCGCAGCGCGTTGGCGTCGATGCCGCGGCCGCGCACGATGGAGACGGCGTAGTGCGGGAGGTCCAGGCCGTGCCGGGCCCGGGCCCAGCGGCGCATCAGCACGCCGACGGGCGTGCCGGCGCGGGCCAGGGAGACCAGGACCGGGGAGGGGGTGCGCTCGGCGAGGACGGTCTCGGTGACCGTGCCGACCGCCCGGGCGATCCGGGCGGCGGAGGCCTCCAGCGCGCTCCGGTAGAGCTCCTGGTACTGCTCGGACGGCTGGTACTCGACGGGGAGCGACTCGGCGTAGTGCGCACCGCCCCCCTGGATGGCCTCCTCGCGTTCCTCGGTCGGGGCCTCCAGGGCCACCCCGGAGAGGTCCTGGAGCAGCCAGCCGACGTCCTCGGCGGCGTACGAGGAGAAGGCGGGGCCGCGCAGCGGTTCGGGCAGGCGGGGCTGCGGCAGGGCCGGCTCGGGCACGGTCCGCTCGGACATGGTCGGCTCCTGCCGGTCGGGACTGGCGTCGGGGGCGGGCGGGGGCGTGGGCGCCGCGGGCACGTACGAGGGGACCACGGCGAGCAGGACCTGCCCGGTGTGCGGGGCCAGACGGGCGAGGAGCCCGTCGGCGGCATGCAGCGCGCTGGTGTCGCCCCGGCCGTCGACCACGGCGACGACGGTGTCGAAGCCGGCCCCGGCGACGTTGTAGGCGTACCGGTCGCCCGGCCCGTCGGCCGGGTCGTCGTGGGCGGGGAAGACGAGCCGGGTGCGGATCGCGTAGCCGGGGTCGTCGACGGCGAGGACGGGCGAGCGGGTGGTGGTGGAGAAGCGGACCTCGCGGGCCGCCCCGGACTCCTCCAGCGCGAGCGCGAGGCGCAGCGGCGCGTACATCAGCTCCTCGTTGCCGAGGACGAGGACCCGTCCGGGGGTGGTGCCCAGCGCGTCGGTGAGCTGCCCGGCCAGCGCGGGCAGGGCGGCCTCCAGGCGGTCGCGGTGCGCGGGGGTGAAGCCGTGGCGGCCGCCGTCGGGCACCCCGGCCGGCCAGGCCAGCTCGACCCGTCGGACCGGGGCGGGGCGGAGCGCGGGGACGGAACGTGCAGGCGCGGGGACGGAACCGGCAGGCGTGGGGACGGAACCGGCAGGCGCCGCGGAGGCCGCCTCCCGTTCGTACTGCTCGACCAGGGCCTGTCCCTCGGTCAGGACCCCCTCGGGCAGGTGCACGGTCCCCGAGGCCAGCGCGAGCAGGTCGACCCGCGCGCCGATCTCGGCGGCGAAGGCGCTGAGCCGCTCGCGGTCGGCGGGGGAGCGCACGTCGACGAGGGCGACGACCACGTAGTGCGTACGGGGGTGGCGGGCGTGCAGGTCGCGGATGGTGTTCAGGACGGTGTTGCCGGTGGAGAACTCGTCGTCCACGAGGACCAGCGGCCCGCCGCCCGCCAGCAGCTTCGGGTCCGCGGGCAGCAGCAGGTGGGAGGTGGCGTGCGAGTGGCTCTCCTCGAAGCCGCCGGCGGCGGCCACGCCCGGTACCGGGCGGCGCGTGGAGTGCAGGTAGGGGGCGGCGCCCAGGCCGTCGGCGACGCAGTGGCCGAGGCCGGTCGCGGTCTCGGCGTAGCCGAGGACCACTGCGGCGGCCGGGTCCTCCCCGGCGGCGTCGAGCAGGGCCCGGACCCGCCGGCCGAGCCCGTACCCGGCGGCGTGGACGGTGCGCGGGGACTGCGGGACGTGCTTGCCGAGCACCTGCGAGACCAGCAGGTGGGCCCGCTTGGGGTTGCGCCGCAGGGCGAGGCCGAGCAGCTCCGCCAGCCCGGGGCCGCGGGAGCCGTCCGCTCCCTCCAGGCGTACGCCCAGCCGGTCCGCGACCCAGGTTCCCGACCACACCGCGTCGATCGTCTTGCCCTTCTCCGCCATCACATCAGTCACACCAGTCACACCAGTCATGCGAGTCATGCCAGTCCAGTCATGCCGGTCACATCGGCCTCGTAAGCCATATCAGCCGCGTCCGCGCCCGTACACACTCACACCTGGAGCCCGGCCGTGAGCAGGTCGACGAAGCCGACCTGTTCCCTCGCCACCCCGAACACCTCGGCGCGCAGCATGGTGCGCTCCGCCCAGGCCCGGTGGGGCTTCACCTCGTTCATCTTGTTCGTGTAGGCGGAGCGCATGACGCCGCCGCCGGTGCGCTCGGGGCGCAGGATGTCCTGGGCGTCGCTGAACTCCTCGTGGGAGACCACCGACAGCGCGTGCACCGGCGTGACGTGCGCCGGGTGGATGCAGGTCTTGCCGAGGAGTCCGTTGGCCCGGTCGAGTTCGATCTCGCGCAGCAGCCCGTCGAGGTCGTGCTCGATCAGGGTGGTGCGCAGTTCCTCGGCGCCCTCCTCCAGGAAGGGGCTGCGCCGCAGCTGCGGCTTGAAGAGGCGCTGCTGGCGGCGGAAGTACTCCCAGACGGGGCCGGTCACGGTGAAGCCGGTGCCGTCGGCGCGGCTGAGCACGTTGACCACGTCGGCGATGACCCCGGCGACGATCTGGACGTCGTACGCGGTCATGTCGGGGGTGCGGCGCAGGCCGTACACGGAGCAGAAGTCGGTGACGCCGAGCCGCAGGGCGAGCACGCGCTCGCGGTACCGGTTGACCGTGCGGGAGATCCCGGCGAGGGCTTCGACGCGGGTTTCGAGGTGGAGCAGGTCCGGGGTCTCCAGGACGGGCATGGCGTAGAGCCGCGGGAGGCCGGTGAGGGCCTCCGCCTCGGCCACGGCGTCGAGGAAGGCGGGGCCGCGGCTCGCGGTGAACTTGGGCAGGACGAATCCGGCCAGCCGGTGGACGGAGCCGCCGAGGCGGCGGGCGAGGTCGGGGATCTGCTCGGGGGTGCGGACGCGGATGAAGAGGAGGGGGCTCTCCGGGCCGTCCGCGCCCTGCTCGTCGAGGGCGGCGAACTGGCGCACGAGGTTCTCCTCGGCGTCGTGCACGTCGCCGTCGCTGATGGAGTCCTCCAGGCACAGGACCATGGAGACGACTCCGCGGGCGGCCTGCTTGCGGATGTCGGCGGCGAGGTTCGGGCGGGTGGCCGGGCTGTAGAGGGTGGCTCCGAGCGCGGCGGCGAGCAGGCGTGCAGGGGAGGCGGCAGTGAACTCGGCCGGCTCCATGTAGAAGAGTTCCTTGCGGACCGCGGGCGATATGTGCCCAAAGTGACGCATGTGCTTCCCCCGTACTGCCTCGGCGGCCCAACTGGCGTGGCCGGTAATAGTACGTACGAATCTGGGTCAAGAGTTCCTCAAGCACATGAAGTTCAGGTAACCCTTATGCACCATGCCGACGGTCGGCGGCCGCGGCAAGGCCCTGCGGGGGGCCGCGTTGTTCCGCGCCGCCCCGGGAGGGCAGGATGACGGGCATGACGCACGCGATGCAGAAGGGCTCGAACATCCCGGTGACCACGGTGGCGGTCCGGGCGGTACTGCGCTGGACCGGCGGTCCCGACGTACCGGACGTGGACGCCTCGGCGCTGCTGGTGGGCCCGGACGGACGGGTGCGCTCGGACGAGGACTTCGTCTTCTACAACCAGCCCCGGCACCCCTCCGGGTCCGTGTGGCGGCTCGGCAAGAAGCAGGTCGGCGACTCCGTCACCGACGCCGTCCAGGCGGACCTGCGGACGGTGCCCCCGGTGGTGGACCGGATCCTGGTGGTCGCCTCCGCCGAGGACGTTCCGTTCGAGCGGGTCCACGACCTGCGGATCCTGCTGTACGACGCCACCGCGACCGGCGGCGCCGAACCGCTGGCCTACTTCGACGTACGGCCCGAGACCGGCGCCGAGACGGCGCTGATCTGCGGGGAGCTGTACCGCCGGGGCGACACGTGGAAGTTCCGCGCGCTCGGCGAGGGCTACTCCGACGGCCTGGTGGGACTGGCGACCGACCACGGGATCTCGGTGGACGAGAACGCCGCCGAGGGCGCCGAGGGCGCGTCCGCCGGCGCGGGCGCGGCCGGACCCACCTCCGAGCAGACGGCCGCGATGCAGCCGCCGACGCCGCCGTCCGGGCACCAGCCGACGCCGCAGACGCAGGCCCCGCCGGCCGCGCAGCCGGCGTACGGGTACCCGCAGCCGGTGTCCCCGGCGCCGGTGCCGGCCCCCGGCGGCGACCCGTCGTTCCGGCTGCCGGTGCAGGGCCCGCAGTTCGTCCGCCGCTGACGCCGCCCGGTGGGGGCGGTCAGGCCTTGGCGCTCTTGTAGCCCCGCCCCCACTGCAGGCCCCACCCGTACAGCCGGTCCAGCTCGGCCTGGAACCCGTACACGAACTTCACCTCGCGGCGCACGACCAGCTCGCCCTTGACGTGCTCCAGGGAGACCACCGCGCAGGAGCGGGCCTGCGGGTGGCGCTCCTCCAGGGGGATCTCGATCCGCGGCCCGGTGATCGGGTACAGGGTGACCAGGGCGTGGGTCCGGTCGAAGGCCGGGGTCTGGTCGTAGATGTAGACGAACACCAGCAGCCGCTTGATCTCGTCCGCGTGGTCGAGGTTGACGAAGATCGTCTCGCCGGAGGGCGCACCGAACCGGTCGTCGCCGCTGAGCTTCACGTACGGCGGGCTGTTGATGTCGCCCAGGAGGTTGCCCAGCGGCTGGACGACGCCCCGGGTGCCGTCGGCCAGCTCGTACAGACAGCCGATGTCGAGGTCGACGTTGACCACGCCCTGGGTGTGCCCCTGCACCACGTCCGGTTTGAACAGCTTGAAGGGGTGCCGCAGCAGCTGCCCGCTCTGGCCGCTGCGACCGCCGATGTCGGAGCTGCGCATCCGCCAGGACAGGTTGACGCGCAGATTGCCGTGCACGGCGCCCTGCTTGGTCAGCGACACCGTCGGGTGCCGCTTGGTGAGCTCGATCGCCGAAGAGGCGTTGCCCGAGTCGAACTGCAGGGCGCGGCTGCCCCTGATGCCGTCGAAGAATCCCATCCCCTGTCCCCCCTGACTGCCGGGATCCCCTGATCCCCCTGTGGTCCCCGCGCGGGCCGCCGCACGGGCGCGGCTACCTACGCCGACGGGGCGGCCTTCCGGGTCCGTGGACCCAGCAGGCCGCCCCGCATGGAGCGTTCCGCAATACCGCCGCGGTCATGCCTCGGCGGAAGGTCACGCCTCCGCGGAGGCGCCCTCCAGCTCCAGCCGCTTGTTGCGGCGCACGGAGGACCAGAACGAGGCGGCGATCAGGACCACGCCGATGAGACCGGTGACGATCTCGCTGATCTCGTGCTGGATGGTGACGAGCAGGATGACCGCGAGCGCGCCGATCGCGTAGTGCGCGCCGTGCTCCAGGTAGACGTAGTCGTCCAGGGTGCCCTGGCGGACCAGGTAGACCGTGAGCGAGCGGACGTACATGGCGCCGATGCCGAGGCCGAGCGCCATCCAGAAGATGTGGTTGGTGATGGCGAAGGCGCCGATGACGCCGTCGAAGGAGAAGGAGGCGTCGAGGACCTCGAGGTAGAGGAACAGGAAGAACGCCGCCTTGCCGGCCAGGCCGACCGCGGAGACCTGCTTGCCCTCGGCCTTGGCCTTCTCCTCCTCCTCGTGCTCGCGCTCCTCTTCCTCCTCCAGCTTGTCCTCGAAGTAGGAGGAGAGGCCGCCGACGATCAGGTAGGTGATCAGACCGGCGACTCCGGCGAGCAGGACGGTGGCGGACTTGTCCGCGTGGCCGGTGCTGGTGTGGGCGTTCGTCGCGAAGGTCATCGCGGTGACCAGCAGGGCGATCAGGGCGATGCACACCGAGAGCATGTCGACCTTGCCGAGCTTGGCCAGCGGCCGCTCCAGCCAGGCGAGCCACTTGTGCTCGCGCTCCTCGAAGACGAAGTCGAGGAAGATCATCAAGAGGAACATGCCGCCGAAGGCCGCGATCGCCGGGTGGGCGTCGGTGACCAGCGCCTCGTACTGGTCAGGGTGGTCCAGGGCCAGCTCGATGGCCTCGATCGGGCCCACCTTGGCGCTGATCGCGACGATGGCCACGGGGAACACCAGCCGCATGCCGAAGACCGCGATCAGGACGCCGACCGTGAGGAAGATCTTCTGCCAGAAGGCGTTCATCTTCTTCAGGATTCCGGCGTTGACGACCGCGTTGTCGAAGGACAGCGAGATTTCGAGGATCGACAGGATCAGCACGATCCCGAACGCCTCCCACCCCCACTGCCAAGCGGCGAAGGCAAGGCCGAGCGCCGTGATGGCGAACGACCAGCCGAAGGTTTTCAGAACCACTGGCACCCCATGTTCTCGTACGGCTTTACGAAACGTTGACCCCGAAGTCTAGAGCGATGCCCCTCAGGCCCGACGCGTACCCCTGACCCACCGCCCGGAACTTCCATTCGCCGCCGTACCGGTACACCTCGCCGAAGATCATTGCGGTCTCGGTCGAGGCGTCCTCGGTGAGGTCGTAGCGGGCCAGCTCCTGCCCGTCCGACTCGTTCACCACGCGGATGAAGGCATTGGTGATCTGCCCGAACGTCTGCCGACGGGCGTCCGCCTCGTGGATGGAGACCGGGAAGACGATCTTGTCGACCTCGGCCGGCACCTTGGTCAGGTCGACGATGATCGACTCGTCGTCGCCGTCACCCTCGCCGGTGAGGTTGTCGCCCGTGTGTTCGACGGAGCCCTCGGGGCTCTTGAGGTTGTTGTAGAAGACGAAGTACCGGTCCCCCATGACCCGGCCGTCGCGGCACATCAGCGCGCTGGCGTCGAGGTCGAAGTCGGCCCCCGTCGTCGAACGCGCGTCCCAGCCCAGACCGACCAGGACCCGGGTGAGGTTCGGTGCGGCCTTGGACAGGGAGACGTTGCCCCCCTTGGCGAGTGTGACGCCCATGTTGAAGTCCTCCCCGGACGACGTGGTGGTCGTGGCCCGCCGCGTGGGCGTGGGCGGGCCGGCAGTGCGGTGGCGCAGTGGTCCAGCAGTGCGGCGGTGCAGTGGTGCGGCAGGGCAGTGGTGCGGCAGGGCAGTGGTGCAAGCGCGTCCGGCGCCGTACACAGGGTGTGCACGGCGCCGGACGGGTGAACAGCAAGCGGGATCAGACGTTGACGCCGAAGTCCCGCGCGATGCCGGCCAGGCCGGAGGCGTAACCCTGGCCGATGGCACGGAACTTCCACTCCGCGCCGTTGCGGTAGAGCTCGCCGAAGACCATGGCGGTCTCGGTCGAGGCGTCCTCGGAGAGGTCGTAGCGGGCGAGCTCGGTGTTGTCCGCCTGGTTCACGACGCGGATGTACGCGTTGCGCACCTGGCCGAAGCTCTGCTGGCGGCTGTCCGCCTCGTAGATCGAGACCGGGAAGACGATCTTGGCGACGTCGGCCGGGACGCCGGCCAGGTTCACCTTGATCGCCTCGTCGTCGCCCTCGCCCTCGCCGGTGAGGTTGTCACCGGTGTGCTCGACCGAGCCGTCCGGGCTCTTCAGGTTGTTGAAGAACACGAAGTTCGAGTCGCTGGTGACCTTGCCCTGGTCGTTGGTCAGGATCGCGCTGGCGTCGAGGTCGAAGTCGACGCCGGTGGTGGTGCGAGCGTCCCAGCCCAGACCGACGAGCACTGCCGTCAGGTTCGGCGCGGCCTTGGTCAGCGAGACGTTACCGCCCTTGCTGAGGCTGACTCCCACGGGTCCTCCAATGAATTCATGTCCGGGGCGGTGCCCCTGCCGTGCGATGGGGGCCCTCCCAGCGGGGGCTGGGGGAGCTACCGGATCAACGTGCTGATCCTAGTGACGGGTTCCCGCCGGCATACGGTTTTTGCCCGCGGAACCGCCCGGCCGAACGGGAAGGCGGCTCACAGGCTGTCGAGCGCCTTGATGTACTCGTTCAGGTCACGCGCGTCGGGCAGCCCGTTGACGACGGTCCAGCGCACGGTGCCCTCCTTGTCGATGATGAAGGTGCCGCGGACCGCGCAGCCCTTCTCCTCGTCGAAGACGCCGTACGCGCGGGAGGTCTCGCCGTGCGGCCAGAAGTCGGACAGCAGCGGGTAGTCGAGGCCCTCCTTCTCGGCGAAGACGCGCAGGGTCGGCACCGAGTCGTTGGAGACCGCGAGGAGCTGGACGTCGTCGTTCTGGAAGCGGGGCAGCTGGTCGCGCAGCTCGCACAGCTCGCCGGTGCACACACCGGTGAAGGCGAACGGGTAGAACAGCAGCACCACGGCCTTCTCGCCGCGGAAGTCGGCGAGCCGGACGGTGGCGCCGTGGTTGTCCTTGAGCTCGAAGTCCGGGGCCTTGCTGCCGATCTCGATGGCCATCTGTCGCATCCCTTCGTTCCCGCATCCCTGCGTTCGACTGTTCGAGTGAGAGTGCCAGCCTAGGGGCCGGGACCCGCAGACGCACACACCCCGCCGACGGGGGTCGGCGGGGTGTGTTTCCGCTTGGCTGCGGCGCTCGGCTACGGCGCGTCGTTCAGCGCTTGGACTTGGCGGCCTTGGGGGTCACCAGCTTGCTGGCGGCCCACTCCTTGCCGACGCTGACGGGCCTCGTCTGCGACAGGCCGGCGGTCTCGGCGGCCTCGCTGATGTCGCTGGCCTCGACGTACCCGGGACGGCCCGTCTTCGGGGTCAGCAGCAGGATCAGCGCCGCCTCCTCGACCATCTCGGTGGCGTCGACGAGGGCGTCGGTCAGATCGCCGTCCTCGTTGCGGAACCACAGCAGCACCGCGTCGGCCACGTCGTCGTAGTCCTCGTCGACGAGGTCGTTGCCGATCAGTTCCTCGATCTCTTCGCGGAACTCCTGATCGACGTCTTCGTCGTAGCCGATCTCCTGGACCACCTGTTCGGACTGGAAACCCAGCCGGGCGGCCAGGCTCTCCGCGTGGTCCGCGGTCGCGCTCACGGGGTGCCTCCTGCTCATGTTCGGTGAATGTTCTTCGGCCGCGCGCGTACGCGCAGCATTGGGCGTAGTCCACACGGGCGCGGCGGATCGCGCAAGTACCCGGCCGCCGGGACCGCCGAAACGGTGACGATTGCGGCCGTCTCGCCGCAACTTTCAGCCTTCCCGCACGGCCCCGTGGTGATTCATCCCACACCATTGCAGCTGATTCGGCATCGCCTGGGAACTTCTTACCTGTTTGAGGGACCGGACATCCTTGCGGACGGGTGATCGTCGGGTTCCGGGGGCGACCCGCTGCCGTGCGGTCGCCGGCGTCCTTCGCGAAATCGCCCGACTCCAGGGATTACCCACTGGTAAAGATGACGATTCCGACCGAGCGTAAGACCATGGGAGGCGGCGAACCAGGCACGACTCCCCTGACAGCGAAGGAACAGCGTGGCTTCCGCATCCGATCGCAACCCGATCATCATTGGCGGCCTGCCGAGCCAGGTCCCGGACTTCGATCCGGAGGAGACGCGGGAGTGGCTCGACTCCCTCGACGCCGCCGTCGACGAGCGCGGCCGTGAGCGGGCCCGCTATCTCATGCTGCGCCTGATCGAGCGGGCCCGCGAGCGGCGCGTGGCCGTGCCCGAGATGCGCAGCTCGGACTACGTCAACACGATCGCGACCAAGGACGAGCCGTTCTTCCCCGGCAACGAGGAGATCGAACGCAAGATCCTCAACGCCACCCGGTGGAACGCGGCCGTCATGGTCTCCCGGGCCCAGCGCCCGGGCATCGGCGTCGGCGGCCACATCGCGACCTTCGCCTCCTCGGCCTCCCTCTACGACGTGGGCTTCAACCACTTCTTCCGGGGCAAGGACGAGGGCGACGGCGGCGACCAGATCTTCTTCCAGGGCCACGCCTCCCCCGGCGTCTACGCCCGCGCCTACCTGCTGGACCGGCTCTCCGAGCAGCAGCTCGACGCGTTCCGCCAGGAGAAGTCGAAGGCCCCGTACGGCCTGTCCAGCTACCCGCACCCGCGGCTGATGCCGGACTTCTGGGAGTTCCCGACGGTCTCGATGGGCCTGGGCCCGATCGGCGCCATCTACCAGGCCCGGATGAACCGGTACATGGAGGCGCGCGGGATCGCGGACACCTCCGCATCACACGTTTGGGCGTACCTCGGCGACGGCGAGATGGACGAACCGGAGTCGCTGGGCCAGCTGTCGCTGGCGGCCCGCGAGGGCCTGGACAACCTCACGTTCGTCGTCAACTGCAACCTGCAGCGCCTCGACGGCCCGGTGCGCGGCAACGGCAAGGTCATCCAGGAACTGGAGTCGATCTTCCGCGGGGCCGGCTGGAACGTCATCAAGCTGATCTGGGACCGCTCCTGGGACCCGCTGCTGGCGCAGGACCGCGACGGCATCCTCGTCAACAAGATGAACTCGACGCCGGACGGCCAGTTCCAGACGTACGCCACCGAGACGGGCGGGTACATCCGGGACCACTTCTTCGGCGACGACCAGCGGCTGCGGGCGATGGTCGCGGACATGACCGACGACCAGATCCTGCACCTGGGGCGCGGCGGCCACGACCACCGGAAGATCTACGCGGCCTACGCGGCGGCCCGCGCCCACAAGGGCCAGCCGACGGTGATCCTGGCGAAGACGATCAAGGGGTGGACGCTCGGCCCGAACTTCGAGGGCCGCAACGCCACGCACCAGATGAAGAAGCTGACGGTCGACGACCTCAAGCGCTTCCGCGACCGCCTGCACGTGCCGATCACGGACGGGCAGCTGGAGAGCGGCGCCCCGCCGTACTACCACCCGGGGCGGAACTCGCCCGAGATCCAGTACATGCACGACCGGCGCAAGGCGCTGGGCGGCTACGTGCCGACCCGTGTGGTGCGCGCCGAGCCGCTGCAACTGCCCGACGACAAGGCCTACGCGGCGGTCAAGAAGGGCTCCGGCCAGCAGTCGATCGCCACCACGATGGCCTTCGTCCGGCTGCTGAAGGACCTGATGCGGGACAAGGAGATCGGCCGGCGGTTCGTGCTGATCGCACCGGACGAGTACCGCACCTTCGGCATGGACTCGTTCTTCCCGAGCGCCAAGATCTACAACCCGCTGGGCCAGCAGTACGAGGCCGTCGACCGCGACCTGCTCCTGGCGTACAAGGAGTCCCCGACCGGCCAGATGCTGCACGACGGCATCTCGGAGGCGGGCTGCACGGCCTCGCTGATCGCCGCCGGCTCGGCGTACGCGACGCACGGCGAGCCGCTGATCCCGGTCTACGTCTTCTACTCGATGTTCGGCTTCCAGCGCACGGGTGACCAGTTCTGGCAGATGGCCGACCAGCTGGCGCGCGGCTTCGTCCTAGGTGCGACGGCGGGCCGGACCACCCTGACGGGTGAGGGCCTCCAGCACGCCGACGGCCACTCCCAGCTGCTGGCGGCGACGAACCCGGGCTGCATCGCGTACGACCCGGCCTACGGCTACGAGATCGCGCACATCGTCAAGGACGGCCTGCGGCGCATGTACGGCCCCGAGGCCGAGGACGTCTTCTACTACCTGACCGTCTACAACGAGCCGATCCAGCACCCGGCCGAGCCGGCCAACGTCGACGTGGACGGCATCCTCAAGGGCATCCACCGGGTGGCGACGGGCACGTCCGGCTCCGTTCCGGCGCAGATCCTGGCCTCGGGCGTGGCGGTGCCGTGGGCCCTGGAGGCGCAGCGGATCCTGGCCGAGGAGTGGAACGTCAAGGCGGACGTCTGGTCGGCGACCTCCTGGAACGAGCTGCGCCGCGAGGCCGTCGCGGTGGAGGAGCACAACCTGCTCCATCCGGAGGAGGAGCAGCGCGTTCCGTACGTGACGCGGAAGCTGTCGGCCGGCGACGGGCCGTTCGTCGCGGTCTCGGACTGGATGCGGGCGGTCCCGGACCAGATCGCGCGGTGGGTGCCGGGCGCGTACACCTCCCTGGGTGCGGACGGGTTCGGCTTCGCGGACACGCGGGGTGCGGCGCGGCGCTTCTTCCACATCGACGCCCAGTCGGTGGTGCTGGCGGTGCTGACCGAGCTCGCCAAGGCGGGCCGGGTGGACCGCTCCGCGCTGAAGCAGGCCGTGGACCGCTACCGGCTGCTGGATGTGGCCGCGGCCGATCCGGGTGCGGCGGGCGGCGACGCGTAGCGGCGGACCGGGAGGGGCCCGAGGGGTCCCGCGGTGACGGTCGGCGGGCCGGGGTGCGGGTGTGCGCCCCGGCCCGCCGCCGTGCGACGGCCGCCGCACCGCTGCGCCGGCCAGTGAGCTTTACGCGTTCCTTACGATGCTGCGTATGAAGGAACCGTCCCGCCAGCTGCGGTGGGAGCGGCGGAGCCAGACCCCGCTGCTCGTCCTCGCCGTGGCGTTCGCCGTCGCCTACGCCGTGCCGATCGTGGTCCCCGACGCGGACGCCCGGGTGCACCGTGCCTGCACGGTCACGGAGTGGGTGGTGTGGGCGTCGTTCGCCTTCGACTACCTGGTGCGGCTGGGCCTGTCGGAGTCCAAGAAGAGCTTCGTCCGCGGGCACTGGCTGGACCTGGCCGCGGTGCTGCTGCCGATGATCCAGCCGCTGCGGCTGCTGCGGCTCGTGTCCACCCTGCTGCTGGTGGGCCGGCGGGCCCGGATGGCCCCGCAGATCCGGCTCACCACGTACGTGGCGGGCGCGGTGGTCGGGCTGATGATGTTCGGCTCGCTGGCGGTGCTGAGCGTGGAGCGGGACGCGCCCGACGGAAACATCCGGAACCTGGGCGACGCCGTGTGGTGGAGCTTCACCACGATGACCACCGTCGGGTACGGCGACCACTCCCCCACCACCGGGCTGGGGCGGGTGCTCGCGGTCGGGCTGATGCTCTCCGGGATCGCCCTGCTCGGTGTGGTCACCGCGAACATCGCGGCCTGGTTCATCGCCCGCTTCGAGTTCGACGACCAGGCCGAGCGGGCGCAGACCGCGGCCATCGCCGAGCTGACCGCGGAGGTACGGGCCCTGCGCGCCGAGGTCGCCCGGCTGGGCGGGACCGCCCCGGACGGGCGGACCGGGGCTCCGGTCCAGGTGTCCGAGGCGGTCCCGGCGGCCGCAGTGGCGCCGACGGCTCCGGCGGCGGCCGGCGGCTCCGGCGGCGGGGCCCGCTAGCGTTCCCACACCTTGAAGGCGCGCACCAGGTAGGGCGACTCCGGGAGCTGGACCCCGTCACCGGGGTAGGTCTGGAACTCGCCCGTCTCGGCGCACTCGGCTGACTGGTAGGTGGTCACCGGCCGCCCGGTGCGGTTGACGAGGGACTGGGCGCTGGTCCCGGCGGGCAGCGCGGTGCAGCTGTTGATGTCCAGGCTGCTCAGCTCGTGGACGTGCCGCTTGCCCTTGAAGTCGGGCTGCGCCCACAGGCACAGCTGCCCGGTCGCGCAGGGCACCGCCCTCGTCGGCGGCGGGCCTGCGGCGTGCGCGGTGCCGGAGGCGCCGGGCAGGAGGGCGGCCAGCACCAGGGCGGCCACGGCCAGCACCGCATGGGCGCGTCCGGAGGTGGCGCGGGACGTGCCCGTGCCCGTGGCGGTGCCAGGGGCCGTACGGGACGTGGTGCGGGTGGCGGTGGTGGTGCGGGCGGGCGTGACACCTGTGGGGGAACTCGTACGCATGACGGGTCGACTCCTTGTGGACGTGCCGCCCCCGGACCTGTTCCGCAGCGGCTCGGCCACCACGCTGACCTGCGCGGACGGGCCGGCGGAAGGGGGTTCGGGCGGGTCCACCCTGATAGGCGACAGCCCCGCCGGAACCGTCCGGCGGGGCTGTGGTGCACAGCGGGTTGACGGCGCAGGGCTCAGACGTGGGCCGCGCCCGCCCCCGCGGCGGCGTTCTCACCGCGCTTGGTGAAGCAGGCCACGACCGCGGCGAGGACCGCGACGACGCCGGCGACGGTGAAGGCGGTGCTCATGCCGGACACGAACGTGTCGTGCGCGACCTGGGTGATGGCGTCGGCGACCGGCTGCGGCGCGCCCTGCGGGACCGGTGCGATGCCGACCTGGACCCCTTTCTCGACGAGGGCCTGCTGCTCCGGGGCGAGCGGCGGCAGCTCCGCGGCCCGCCAGTTGTCCCCGAACGAGTCACCGACCGTGCGGGCCATGACGGCGCCGAGGACGGCGGTGCCGAGGCTGCCGCCGACCTGCATGGCGGCCTGCTGGAGCCCGCCGGCCACACCGGACAGCTCCAGCGGGGCGTTGCCGACGATGACCTCGGTGGCGCCGACCATGACGGGGGCGAGGCCCACGCCGAGGAGGCAGAACCACAGCGACATCTCGAGGGTGCCGGTGCCCGGGGTGAGCCCGGACAGCCCGAAGCAGGCGGCGGCCGTGGCGACCATGCCGGCGACGAGCGGGACGCGCGGTCCGACGGCGGTGATGGCGGCGCCGGCCAGCGGCGAGCCGACGATCATCATGCCGGTCAGCGGCAGCAGGTGCAGGCCGCTGTCGACGGGGCTCATGCCGTGCACGTTCTGCAGGTAGAACGTGACGAAGAACAGGCCGCCCATGAAGGCGAACGCCATCAGGACCATGAGCACGGTGCCCGCGGACAGCGGCAGCGAGCGGAACATCCCCAGCGGGATCAGCGGCTCGCCGGCTCTGGCCTCCCAGACGGCGAAGAGCACGAAGCAGAGCACGGACCCGCCGAGGAACAGCATGGTCAGGGTGTCGCCCCAGCCCCATTCCGAGGCCTTGATCAGCGCCCAGACGAGGGAGAACATCCCGAGCGACAGCAGGACGATGCCGGGGAGGTCGAAGGAGCGCGGGGCGTTCTCGGCGCGGTGGTCGAGCAGGATGACCAGGCCGAAGACCAGGGCGATGACGCCCACGGGCACGTTGACGAAGAAGACGGACTGCCAGTTGACGTGCTCCACGAGCAGGCCGCCGACGATGGGCCCGCCGGCGGTCGAGGCGCCGATGACCATGCCCCAGATGCCGATGGCCATGTTGAGCTTCTCGGCGGGGAAGGTGGCGCGCAGCAGGCCGAGCGCGGCGGGCATCAGCAGGGCGCCGAACAGGCCCTGGGCCACCCGGAAGCCGACGAGGAACTCGACGCTGGAGGACAGGCCGATCGCGGCGGACGCGCCGGCGAAGCCGACGATGCCGAGGAGGAAGGCCTGGCGGTGGCCGAAACGGTCACCGAGCTTGCCGGCGGTGATGAGGGAGACGGCGAGCGCCAGCAGGTAGCCGTTGGTTATCCACTGGACGTCGGAGAGCGAGGCGCCGAGGTCCTTCTGGATGGCGGGGTTGGCGACGGCGACGATCGTGCCGTCCAGCGTGACCATCATGACGCCGATGGCCACGGCGAAGAGGGTCAACCACGGGTGGCCGCGCAGCCCCGACCGGGCCGGCGCCCCGCCCGGCTCCTTGACGGGTGTCCGGTCGTCGCGGCCGTCGACGGTGATCTGATGAGTCATGCGAACAGGCTAGTGACAGCGACTGACACTTCACAGACGGCTTAACGGGGCAGCGGCTGTCACGTCGGTCACAGGTACCCTGACCGCTCACTCAGCGTCAGATCGGGCATGCGGTCCCGGTGTTGGAAACCCCCGCGCCCGGCGCCCGAACCGGGCGGAACCGGCCCGAAACCGGCCCGAAACCAGCCTTGAAAGGACTCCCGCGGTGATGACCGACGAGCGGCCGGCCCCGGCGCCCGGACTGCGCGAGCGCAAGAAGCGGCGCACCCGGGACGCGCTGTTGCGCGCCGCCCTCCTCCTCTTCGTCTCGCAGGGGTACGAGCACACCACCGTCGACGAGATCACCGACGCCGTGGACGTCTCCCAGCGCACCTTCTTCCGTTACTTCGCCAACAAGGAGGAGGTCGCCTTCGCCGCCCAGGACCTGGCCGAAACCCACCTCCTCGCCGCCCTGCGGGCCCGGCCCGCCGCGGAGGGCCCCCTCACGGCCCTGCGCGCCGCGACGCGCGACGTGTGGGACACCCTCGGCGAGGCCCTCGCCGACGTCGTCCCGCTCGACCTGTACATGCGCACCTACCAGCTCATCGAGTCGACCCCGGCGCTGCTCGCCGTCCACCTGCGCCGCGGCACCGAACTGGAGGAGCGGCTGGCCCGGCTGATCGCGGAGCGCGAGGGCCTGGACGTGGACGGCGACCCGCGCCCCCGGGTGGCCGTCGCCGTGTTCTCCGGTGTGATGCGGGTCACCGGACGGCTGTGGGGGCAGGGCGGGGACGCCAGCGTCGCCGCCCTGCGGGACATGACCGACGCGTACCTCGACCGGATCGGCCCGGCGCTCGCCGCGGACTGGCGCTGAAACACGGTCAGTAGGAGCGGGGGCCGGCGTGAGCCGGGTCACGACGGCCGGGGGCGCGGCGGGCGGGGGTCGTGAGCCCCGTCACCGTGAGCCCCGTCACCGTGTCCCGGCTCACCCCGTGGTCCCCATCACCCTGTGCCTCAGGGCCCGTTCCGGTCTCATACGCTGGTCCCAGTGAACCTGCCCGGCCTTGCCCACCCCACCGCCATCGGCGCCGATCCGCGCCCTGCCGTCCTGCGCATGCTGCTCGCGCTGGCGGTCGTCTTCCTCATGCTGGCGACCACCGGCTGGACCACCGTGCACCGGCCCGATGCCGGCACCTCGCTGCGGGCCGCCGCTCTCACCGCCTGGTCCACCGCCCGGATCGACGGCCGGCAGGTGCCGCCCGCCGACGCCCCCGTGCGCACGGTGGCCCGGTTCTTCGCCGGCATCGAGCCCGGCCAGCGGGCCCGGCTCGCCGACGCCCACCCGTTCGTCGTCGGGAACCTCGACGGGGCGCCCGCCGTCCTGCGCTACCGCGCCAACCTGCGCGCCCTCTCGCTCGCGGAGAAGGCCGAGGAGGCCCGCAGCCGCGACGTCAGCCTGACCCCGGCCGACCGCACCACGGCCGGTCGGCGCGCCCACCGCTTCGCCTCCCTCGCCGAGCCCGGCCGGCAGATCCTCGCCTTCAACCCCACCGGCGGCGGCCGCATCGCCGAGGTCTTCGGCGACCTCGACCGGGCCGAGCGGGTCTCGGTGATCGTCCCCGGCGTGGACACCGACGTCCTCACCTTCGAGCGCACGCAGCGCCGGCTGACCGCCCCGGTCGGCATGGCGCAGTCGCTGTACGCGGCCGAGCGCGCCGCCGATCCGGGCAGCCGGACCGCCGTCGTCGCCTGGGCCGACTACACCGCCCCGTCCGGGGTCGGCGTGGACGCGGCCACCGGGCGGATGGCGGTGGACGGCGCCGTACGGCTGGAGGCCCTCGCGGCGGCGCTGCCGGGGGACGCGAGCGTGGCGCTGTTCTGCCACAGCTACGGGTCGGTGGTCTGCGGGGTCGCCGCGCACGCGCTGCCCGACCGGGTGACGGACGTCGTCGTCGCCGGCAGTCCGGGGATGCGTGCGGGCTCGGTGGCCGAGCTGCGCACCTCGGCGCGGGTGTGGGCCATGCGGGACTCCGACGACTGGATCGCGGACGTGCCGCACCTGGAGGTCGGCGGCGTGGGGCACGGGGCGGACCCGGTGTCGCCGGAGTTCGGCGCGCGGTTGCTGTCCTCGGCCGGGGCCAAGCGGCATACCGGCTATTTCGAGCCAGGCACGAGCTCCCTGGACAACTTCGCCAAAATCGGAACCGGCACCTTCGACTCGGTGGTCTGCGCGACCGGGGACGACGCCTGCCGCCGTGGAATTTCCGGTACAGAAGCGGACGGACACGCGTAGAGCCCCGGAAATCGGGCCCCGCGCCGAGGGGGACGCACAGGGGCGTGTCCCTTTACCATGTGCCGCATGGGTGACGTACTGGCCGGAAATCATGCCGTCTGGGAGTTCGACTCGGACTCGGTGCTCATCTGCTTCACCCGGGGGATGCGAACGCCAAGGCTGTGGAATGCCCTCGGGGAGCGGCGGATCCCCTTCGAGGCGCTCTCCGCGGTGGAGCTCACCGCCCGCTCGGCCACGGGCCGACGGGACGCGGTGGTGCTGCAGGCTGCGCCGAGACCGGGCGCGGATCCGCTGATGGAGGCCGCCGCGGGGCAGCTGCGCGAGGTCTGCGACCCTTACCGCCTGGTGGTGCCGGGTGACCGGGCCGAGCAGGCGCGGGAGTTCGCCGACCGGCTGCGCGAGCGGCTGGGCCCCGAGGCGGACGAGCCGTCCGAGCGTTTCCTGGTGCCGGTGGCGGAGCCGCCGCTGCAGCTGAAGGCGTACGACGCGCGCGTCGGCTTCGACGGCTCGGCGGTCAGCTTCCACTGGTCGCGTACGGGCGCCACCGGCACCAAGTGGAAGGCGGGCGACCAGCGTTACCCGCTCTCGGAGCTGGCCGGAATCGAATGGCGTTCACCGGAGGGGCCGGGCGGCCACCTGCGGCTCATACGCCGGGACGGCACCGGGGTCGACCCGCGGCCGGACCACGACCTGGCCGCCGCCGTTTTCGGCACCGGGTACGGGGCCGTGCACGAGTCGCTGCCGTTCGCCGCGGCCGTGCTGGCCGCCCTGCGCGTGCGCACTCCGGTCGCCTCGGTGCCGGCGCCGCGCACGGACGAGCGCCTGCACCACCTGAGCGAGCTGCACAGTGCGGGCCTGCTGACGGACGCGGAGTACTCGGCCCTGCGGGATCGTTTCACCACCGACCTCCCCGGGGCGTAGCGCCCTCGGCCCTCGCGGCGCCGGCCCCGTCTGCGGCTACCCCTCGCGAGCGGCCGAGGTGAAGGTCATGTCCGGGTAGCGGTCCCCCGCGACCTGCCCGGCGATCGGCTCCAGCAGGGCCAGCTCCTGCCCGGTGAGCGTGATCCGGGTCGCCGCGGTGTTCTCCGCGAGCCGCCCCGGCCTGCGGGTGCCCGGGATCGGGACCACGGTCAGCCCGTGCACCTGCGCCCGCTGCTGCACCCAGGCCAGCGCGATCTGCGCCGGGGTGGCCCCGTGGGCCCGCGCGACCTGCCGCACCGGCTCCAGCAGCGCCGCGTTGGCCTTGGCGTTGTCGCCGGTGAACCGCGGCTGGAAGAGCCGGAAGTCGCCCTCGGACAGCTCCGCCGCGTCCGCGAAGGCGCCGGTCAGGAAGCCGCGGCCGAGCGGGGAGTACGGCACGAAGGCCACGCCCAGCTCCGCCGCCGCGGCCACCGCGCTGCGCTCCACGTCCCGGCTGAACAGGGACCACTCCGACTGGAGCGCGGCGATCGGGTGCACCGCGTACGCCTCGCGCAGCTCCGGCCCGGTGACCTCGCTGAGCCCCAGGTGGCGCACCTTGCCCTCCTGCACCAGCTCCGCCATGGCGCCCACGGATTCGGCCAGCGGGACCTCCGGGTCGCGGCGGTGCATGTAGTAGAGGTCGATCACCTCGGTGCCGAGCCGCCGCAGGCTGTCCTCCACCGCGCGGCGGACATAGGTCCGGTCGTTGCGTATGCCGCGGTGGTGCGGGTCGTCGGTGCGCTCGATGCCGAACTTGGTGGCGAGGGTGATCTCCTCGCGGTGCGCGGCGACGAAGGGGGCGAGGAACTCCTCGTTGCGGCCCCGCCCGTAGACGTCCGCGGTGTCGAAGAGGGTGACCCCGGCGTCGAGCGCCGCCCCGAGCGTGGCGCGGGCCGCCGCCTCGTCCGTCTCCCCGTAGAACTCGCTCATGCCCATGCAGCCGAGGCCCTGGACGCCGACCCGCGGGCCGCCCTTGCCGAGTTCGACCTGTTCGATGGTGCTGTTCTGCGTCACTGGTGTGCCGCCTTCCCCGTGTAGAGCTCGATCTTGAAGTCCAGTACGGCGAGCGCGTCGCCGAGTTCCGCGATCCGCGCCCGCACCTCGCGCCGGGTCCGCTCCAGGAGCTCGCGCCGCCGGTCGACGGTGTGCTCCCCCTCGCGGACCAGTTCGGCGTAGGTCACCATGTCGGCCACCGACATCCCGGTGGCGCGCAGCTTGCCCACGAAGGACAGCCACTGCAGGTCGGCGTCGCTGAACCGCCGCTGTCCCGAGTGGGAGCGGTCCACGTGCGGCATCAGGCCGATGCGCTCGTACCAGCGCAGGGTGTGCTGGCTCAGCCCGGTCAGGGCCTCGACCTCGCTGATCGTGTACCGCGTCTGCGTCCCTGTCAGGCTCATGGCGACCACGCTAGAACCCTTGAGTGCACTCCAAGCAAGTAGGCTCGGCGGCATGGAGAGCGTGGAGACCCTGGACAGCCTGCGGATCATCGACACCTGGCCGGTACCGAACGCCGCGGCGGCCGTCGTCCGGGCCGACGGGAGCCTGGCGGGCTCCCGCGGACCCGTCGACCACCGGTTCGCACTGGCCTCGGTGACCAAGCCGCTCGCGGCGTACGCCGCGCTCGTCGCGTACGAGGAGGGGGCCGTCGAGCTGGACGAGCCCGCGGGCCCCGAGGGGTCGACGGTCCGTCACCTGCTGGCGCACACCAGCGGCCTGGCCTTCGACGAGCACCGGGTCATGGCCCCGCCCGGGACGCGCCGGCTGTACTCGAACGCCGGCTTCGAGGTGCTCGGCGACCACATCACCAAGGCCACCGGCATCCCCTTCGCCGAGTACGTGCACCAGGCGGTGTTCGAGCCGCTGGGCATGGCCTCGACCACCCTGGAGGGCTCGCCCGCCAAGGACGGCGTCTCCACCGTGTCGGACCTGGTCCGCTTCGCCGCCGAGCTGCAGGCGCCCCGCCTGCTCGACCCGCGCACGGTCGCGGAGGCCACCACCGTGGTCCACCCCGGCCTCAAGGGCGTGCTCCCCGGGTACGGGCACCAGTCCCCGAACGACTTCGGGCTGGGCGTGGAGATCCGCGGCACCAAGAGCCCGCACTGGACGGGCGCCTCCTCCTCGCCGGCCGCTTTCGGCCACTTCGGCCAGGCCGGCACCTTCCTGTGGGTGGACCCCGCCGTGCGCGCCGCCTGCGTGGCGCTGACGGACCGCGCCTTCGGCCCGTGGGCCGTGGAGGCCTGGCCCGGGTTCACGGACGGGGTCGTCGCCGAGCTCTCCGGTCCGCTCCACCGCTGAGCGGCCGCACCGCAGGCTTACGGGAGCTCCCAGATCAGCAGCTCCCCCGGGGACCCCGCCACGGCCTGCAGGCCCTGCTCTGCGGTGATGCGGGCCGAGTCCCCGGGCCCGAGCTCCACGCCGTCCAGCCGCAGGTCGCCGCGGACCACGTGCAGGTAGACCCGCTCCGCGGCGGGAACGGCGACGTGCTCGCCGGCGCCCGGCCGCCGCACGTGCAGGACGGCCCCGGCCGCGGGGACCTCGTACGGGGCGTCGTCGGCGAGGCCGCGGACGAGCCGGTACGCAGGCTCCCCGCCGGGGACCAGCGGCGCGAGCCAGGTCTGCACGAAGCGCAGCGGCTCGGCGCCGTCGTTGCGTTCGATGTGCCGGGCGCCGGACCCGGCGCCGAGGTGCTGGACGTCGCCGGGGCGGATCACGGCCTCCTCGCCGGTGCTGCCCTTGTGCGTCAGCTCACCCTCGACGACCCAGGTGACGATCTCGGTGTGGCTGTGCGGGTGCTCGTCGAAGCCGGCGCCCGGGGCGAGGGCCTCCTCGTTGCAGGCGAGGACCGGGCCGAAGCGCAGGTTGTCCGGGTCGTAGAAGCTGCCGAAGGAGAAGGCGTGCCGGGTGGTGATCCCCGCCTCGGGGTCACCGCCCGGGTACCGGTCGGCACCGCGGCGTACATCAATCATGGGCCCACGGTAGACCTTGGGTGTGAGGGCGCACTCCGCGCCGCCGTCCCGATAAGGCAGTCTTGTCCCGTGCCCCAACCCGAACGTGAGCATTCCCCCGCGCATCCCGCTGCCGCCCATCCGCATGCCGCGACGCTGCGCCGACTGGAGAAGTCCTCCGGCCGACTCGCCGCCAACGCCATCGCGCGCATGGACGAGACCCTGCCGTGGTACCGGGCGATGCCCCCGGAGAACCGGTCCTGGATCGGCCTGGTCGCCCAGGCCGGCATCGCCGCGTTCACCGAATGGTTCCGGCACCCCGAGACCCCGCAGGCGATCTCCACCGACGTGTTCGGGACGGCGCCGCGCGAGCTGACCCGGGCGATCACGCTGCGCCAGACCGTCGAGATGGTCCGCACCACGATCGAGGTCATGGAGGCCGCGATCGAGGAGGTGGCGGCCCCGGGCGACGAGTCGATCCTGCGCGAGGCGCTGCTGGTGTACGCGCGGGAGATCGCGTTCGCGACGGCCCAGGTGTACGCGCAGGCCGCCGAGGCGCGCGGCGCCTGGGACGCCCGGCTGGAGTCCCTGGTGGTGAACGCGGTGCTGTCCGGGGAGGCCGACGAGGGCGCGCTCTCGCGGGCCGCGGCCCTCGGCTGGAACTCGCCGGAGCACGTCTGCGTGGTGCTCGGCACCGCGCCGGAGGGCGACAGCGAGCTGACGGTCGAGGCGATCAGGCGGGCCGCCCGGCACCACAAGCTGCAGGTGCTCACCGGGGTGCTCGGCGACCGCCTGGTGGTGATCGCGGGCGGCAGCGACAACCCGCTGCAGGTGGCGAAGTCGCTGATCGGGCCGTTCGCGGCGGGCCCGGTGGTGGCCGGCCCGGTGGTCGGGGACCTGCTGAACGCGACCCGGTCCGCGCAGGCGGCCGCGGCCGGCCTGAAGGCCTGCTCGGCCTGGCAGGACGCCCCGCGGCCGGTGCTCGCGGACGATCTCCTGCCAGAGCGCGCCATCGCCTCGGATCCCTCCGCCCGGGAGCAGCTGGTGGAGGAGATCTACAGACCGCTGGAGGAGGCGGGGTCGGCGCTGCTGGAGACGCTCAGCGTCTACCTGGAACAGGCGAGCAGTCTCGAAGGGGCCGCGCGGATGCTGTTCGTGCACCCGAACACGGTGCGCTACCGGCTCCGACGTGTGACCGACGTCACCGGCTGGTCGCCTTCTGATGTCCGCTCGGCGTTCACACTGAGGATCGCCCTGATCCTCGGGCGCCTGGCCGACAACGATCAGCAGCCCTAGACTTTTGTCGGACTTCAACAATTACCCTGACGGTTCTTGGTCCCTGTCCCCACGGGCGGCTGGGACCCTCGACAAGAGAGAGTGTGAGGGTGCTCGTACTCGTCGCTCCCGGCCAAGGCGCACAGACGCCCGGCTTCCTGACCCCCTGGCTCGAACTGCCCGGCGCCGCTGACCGCGTCGCCGCGTGGTCGGACGCCATCGGGCTCGACCTTGCCCACTACGGCACGAAGGCGGACGCGGACGAGATCCGCGACACGGCCGTGGCCCAGCCGCTGCTGGTCGCCGCGGGACTGCTCTCCGCTTCGGCGCTGGGTTCCCGTACGGCCTTCGGTGTCGTCGCGGGCCACAGCGTCGGCGAGATCACCGCTGCCGCCTGCGCGGGTGTGCTCTCCGAGACCGACGCGCTGTCGTTCGTGCGGACCCGGGGTCTGGCGATGGCCGAGGCCGCAGCCGTCACCGAAACGGGCATGGCCGCGGTGCTGGGCGGTGACCGCGACGTGGTCGTCGCGCACCTGGAGAAGCTGGGCCTGACCCCGGCCAACATCAACGGCGCGGGCCAGATCGTGGCCGCCGGCACCAAGGAGCAGATCGACGCCCTGGTCGCCGAGAAGCCCGAGGGCTCGACGAAGGTCGTCGCACTGAAGGTCGCGGGCGCCTTCCACACGCACCACATGGCTCCCGCGGTCGCGACGCTGGACGAGGCCGCCAAGGCCCTCGCGCCGACCGACCCGGAGCTGACGTACGTGTCGAACAAGGACGGCCAGGTCGTCGCCTCGGGCGCCGAGGTCGTCGCCCGTCTGGTGGGCCAGGTCGCGAACCCGGTCCGTTGGGACCTGTGCATGGAGAGGTTCGCCGAGCTCGGCGTCACCGGGATCGTCGAGCTGAGCCCGGGCGGCACCCTGACGGGGCTGGCCAAGCGCGCGCTCAAGGGCGTGCCGAACGTGGCCCTGAAGACCCCGGACGACCTCGCGAAGGCCGCGGCGCTCGTCGCCGAGCAGTCGGCCTGAGAGAAGGAGCCCACACAGCATGTCGAAGATCAAGCCTGCCCAGGGCTCCCCGTACGCCCGCATCATCGGCGTCGGCGGCTACCGCCCGTCCCGGGTCGTCCCCAACGACGTCATCCTGGAGAAGATCGACTCGTCCGACGAGTGGATCCGTTCCCGCTCGGGCATTTCGAGCCGGCACTGGGCCTCGCCCGAGGAGACCGTCGCCGCGATGTCGGTGGAGGCCTCCGGCAAGGCGCTGGCCGCTGCCGGGATCTCCCCCGAGCAGATCGGCGCCGTGATCGTCTCCACGGTCTCGCACTTCCGGCAGACCCCCGCGGTCGCGACCGAGATCGCCCACCGGGTCGGCGCGGTCAAGCCGGCCGCGTTCGACATCTCGGCGGGCTGCGCCGGCTTCGGCTACGGCCTGACCCTGGCCAAGGGCCTCGTCGTCGAGGGCTCGGCGCAGTACGTGCTGGTCATCGGCGTGGAGCGGCTGTCGGACCTGACCGACCTGGAGGACCGCGCGACGGCCTTCCTGTTCGGTGACGGCGCCGGCGCCGTGGTCGTCGGCCCCTCGGACGTGCCGGCCATAGGCCCCACGGTGTGGGGCTCGGAGGGCGACAAGTCCGAGACGATCAAGCAGACCGTGCCGTGGGACGAGTACCTCGGCAGGGACGCCGGCGAGAAGTTCCCGGCCATCACGCAGGAGGGCCAGGCGGTGTTCCGCTGGGCCGTCTTCGAGATGGCCAAGGTGGCCCAGCAGGCGCTCGACGCCGCCGGGATCACCCCGGACGACCTGGACGTCTTCATCCCGCACCAGGCCAACATGCGGATCATCGACTCGATGGTGAAGACCCTCAAGCTGCCGGAGCACGTCACGGTCGCCCGTGACGTGGAAACCACCGGCAACACGTCGGCCGCCTCGATCCCGCTCGCGATGGAGCGGCTCCTGGCGACCGGAGCGGCGAAGAGCGGCGACACCGCGCTCGTCATCGGCTTCGGGGCGGGGCTCGTCTACGCCGCGACGGTCGTTACCCTCCCCTAGGACCCAGAACCACATCTGGGCCTGTTTCACCGCAGTCAGCTACAGAAGGAGCGCCACATGGCCGCCACGCAGGAAGAGATCGTCGAGGGTCTGGCGGAGATCGTCAACGAGATCGCCGGTATCCCCGTCGAGGACGTCGAGGTCGACAAGTCGTTCACCGACGACCTGGACGTCGACTCCCTGTCCATGGTCGAGGTCGTCGTCGCCGCCGAAGAGCGCTTCGACGTCAAGATCCCGGACGAGGACGTCAAGGGTCTCCGGACCGTCGGTGACGCCGCCGACTACATCCTGAAGCACCAGGCCTGAGCCTGACGAGCGTTTGTCGCCACCCGGCGGTGGCGCCGTGACAATTCAGCACCCCCTGAGACGTGGAGAAAGAATTCCTGTGAGCCCGACCAATCGCACCGTGGTCGTCACCGGTATCGGCGCAACCACTCCGCTGGGTGGCGACAGCGCTTCGACCTGGGAAGGTCTGCTCGCCGGCCGTTCCGGCGTCAAGCCCCTGGAGGGCGAGCGCTTCGCCGAACTCCCGGTCCGCATTGCCGCACCGGTCGCAGTCGACCCGAGCGAAGTCCTCCCCAAGCCGCTCGCGCGCAAGCTGGACCGCTCGGCCCAGTTCGCCGTCATCGCGGCCCGCGAGGCCTGGGCCGACGCCGGCTTCAAGGCCCCGGCCGGCGAGGACGAGTCCGTCGCGCCGGACCGCCTCGGCACCGTGATCGCCTCCGGCATCGGCGGTGTCACCACTCTGCTCGACCAGTACGACGTACTGAAGGAAAAGGGTGTGCGCCGGGTCTCCCCGCACACCGTCCCCATGCTCATGCCGAACGGCCCGTCGGCCAACGTCGGCCTGGAGGTCAACGCCCAGGCGGGCGTGCACACTCCGGTCAGCGCCTGCGCCTCCGGCGCCGAGGCCATCGGCTACGCCGTCGAGATGATCCGCACCGGCCGCGCCGACGTGGTCGTCGCGGGCGGCACCGAGGCGGCGATCCACCCGCTGCCGATCGCCGCGTTCGCCAACATGATGGCGATGTCCAAGAACAACGAGAACCCCCAGCACGCCTCCCGCCCGTACGACAAGGGCCGTGACGGCTTCGTCCTCGGCGAGGGCGCGGGCGTCGTGGTCCTGGAGTCCGCGGAGCACGCCGCCGCGCGCGGTGCCCGCGTCTACTGCGAGGTGCTGGGCCAGGGCCTGTCCGCGGACAGCCACCACATCGCGCAGCCGGAGCCGACCGGCCGCGGTGTCGCCGCCGCCGTGCAGAACCTGCTCGACAACACCGGCCTGGACCCGGCCGAGCTGGTCCACGTCAACGCGCACGCCACGTCCACCCCGCAGGGTGACACGGCCGAGGTGAAGGCCCTGCGCAAGGTCCTGGGCGACGACCTCGACCACGTCGCGATCTCCGCGACCAAGTCGATGACCGGCCACCTGCTGGGCGGCGCCGGCGGTATCGAGACCGTCGCGACCGTGCTGGCGCTCTACCACCGGACGGCCCCGCCGACCATCAACATCGACGAGCTGGACGAGGACATCACCGCGGACATCGTCCGTGGCGAGCCGCGCAAGCTGCCCGCCGAGGGCCCGATCGCCGCGATCAACAACTCGTTCGGCTTCGGCGGCCACAACGTCACGCTGGGCTTCCGCAGCGTCTGAGCCCGAAGGGGGCGCCGTCCGCCGCTCCGCGCCGCGGACGCCGCGCCCCGTGCACGAGAGGCCCACCCGGGGATCCGGGTGGGCCTCTCGCACGTCACGGCACTAGACCACCTGGTGCAGCCAGCGCACGGGTGCGCCCTCGCCGGCATAGCGGAAGGGCTCCAGTTCGTCGTCCCAGGGCTTGCCGAGCAGCCGGGAGATCTCCTCTTCCAGGTCGGTCTCGCCGCATGCGGAGCGGGCGAGGGCGGCGCGCAGCCGGTCCTCGGGGATCAGGATGTCGCCGTGCAGGCCGGTGACGGCGTGGAAGATGCCGAGGTCCGGGGTGGAGCTGTAGCGCTCGCCCTCGGCGGTGCTGCAGGGCTCCGCGGTCACCTCGAAGCGCAGCAGGTGCCAGCCGCGCAGCGCGGAGGCGAGCTTCGACGCGGTGCCCGCCTCGGCCTGCCAGGAGAACTCGGCTCTCCAGGTGCCCGGAGCGGCGGGCTGCCGGATCCAGTCGAGGTTCACCCGCACCCCCAGCACGCCCGCAACAGCCCATTCCACGTGCGGGCAGAGCGCGCGCGGTGCGGAATGCACGTACAGAACTCCACGTGTCGTCACCGGGACCTCCAGTGTGGGACGAGGTCGGGAATAAACTCCAGAAAACGGACAGAATGTGACGTGATGTAATGTAACGGAAATAATCTGACATCGCGCTGCGGGACCTGCGGCCGAAACGCCACGGGGAAAAAGCTACCGTGCGGCAGGGGCCATGGTGTGTCGTACGGTCGGTCCGAGGCCGCCAAACCCAGAGCTTTCACTCAGCAGGACGCCCCCCGTGAGGATGCGGGGCGACAAGGAGGACCACCCGATGCGCACCACCGCTCCCGGACGCCGCACGCGGCGCACACTCGCGGGCGCGGCGGCGGCCACGGCCCTCCTGGCCGGGGCGCTGACCGGGTGTCAGGCGGCCGCCACGCCGGAGCAGGGCGAGCGGGGCGCGCAGGCCGGGCCGCGCTGGAACACCGCGCCCGCGTCGATCGCCGCCGTCGGCGATTCCATCACCCGCGGTTTCGACGCCTGTTCGGTCCTGGCCGACTGCCCGGAGGTCTCCTGGGCCACCGGGAACGACCCCGCGGTCCGCTCGCTCGCCGCGCGGCTGCTCGGCGACGCCGAGGTGGCGGCGCGCAGTTGGAACCACGCGGCCACCGGCTCGCGGATGGCGGACCTGGAAGGACAGCTGGCCTCGGCCGCGGAGCACAAGCCCGAGCTGGTCACGGTCATGGTGGGCTCGAACGACGCGTGCCGCCCGTCGGCCTCGGCGATGACCTCGGTGGCGGAGTTCCGAACGGGCTTCGAGAAGGCCATCGGCGCGCTGCGCGCGGCCTCGCCCGCCTCCCAGGTGTACGTCTCCAGCATCCCGGACCTGCAGCGGCTGTGGCAGCAGGGCAAGGACAGTCCCATGGTGCGGCAGGTGTGGAAGCTGGGCATCTGCCAGTCGATGCTCGCCGATCCGCTGTCGTCCGCTGCGTCGGCAACGACCCGGCGCGAGCAGGTGCGGGCGCGGGTGGTCGAGTACAACGAGGTGCTCCGCGAGGTCTGCGCGAAGGACGCGCTGTGCCGCTACGACGGCGGCGCGGTGTTCCAGTACCCCTTCGCCGCAGATCAGTTGAGCCACTGGGACTGGTTCCACCCCGGTAGGGACGGGCAGGCGCGGCTCGCGGAGCTGGCGCACCGACAGGTGACCGCCGCCGAGCCGCCGCGCTGACGGCCCGCCCCGGCCGCGCCCCCGCCCGGGCCGCGCCCCCGCCCCCGCCCTGCGGCCCCCGTCGACGGGTGCTTTCCGGCCACCCGGCCGCGGCGGTCCGGCATCCTGGGGCCCATGAAGATCGCCGCAGCGCAGCTGACCTGCATACCCGCCGACGTCCCCGGCAACACCGCACGGGCCGCCGCCCTCGCCGCCCGGGCCCGGGACGCGGGCGCCGGGCTCGTGGTGTTCCCCGAGTTCACGCTGACCGGCTACGAGTTGGCCGCCCTGGCCGCGGACCCGGGCCTGTGGATCGCGGACCCGGACGATCCCCGGCTCGACCCGCTGCGGGCCGCCGGCACCGCCGTCGCCGTCAACGTCGCGCTGCGCACCGGCGGCCCGCGGCCCGCCATCGCGACGCTGGTCTACGCGGCGGACGGCGGGCACGTCACGACGTACGCCAAGCAGCACCTGTACCGGCAGGAGCAGGACGTCTTCGCGGCGGGCGACCGCGACGGGCACTTCGAGCTCGGCGGGATCCGCTTCTCGCTCGGCATCTGCTTCGACAACCACTTCCCCGAGCTCGCCGGGCGCGCGGCGGCGGCCGGCTGCCGCGTCCACCTCGCGTCCTCCCTGTACGGGACGGGCGGCGGCGTCGAGGAGCGGGCCGCCGTCCACCCCGGGCTGGCGAAGGAACACGGCCTGTACGTGGCCCTCGCCAACCACGTCGGCCGGGCCGGCCCGTGGACCGGCTGCGGACGGGCCGCGATCTGGGCCCCGGGCGGCACCCTGCTCGCCGAGGCGGACGACCGTACGCAGACGGTGGTGACGGCCGACCTCACCGCCTGACCGGCGCCCCGGCGCTCCCCGGCCCGCCCGGCCCGGACACGCGGGCCGGCCGGAGGGTCGAGCCGTCAGGGATCGGGGCAGGCGGTCACGCGGCCGCGCAGCCGCGCGGGAGTCCGGTTCAGCCGGCTGCCGGCACCCGCGGGCGCTGCTGCCACGGGCGGGCGGCGCCGTCCTGCCGCGGGCCGTCCTCCGGCGCCGCGGGCTCCCGGTCCCGCACCAGAGCCGGCAGCACCACGGCGAACGCCGCGGCCGTGTACACCGCGGTCCACAGCATCCAGCCGCCCGGCGGCGCCCAGTGCGCCGCGAACGGCACCCACGGGCCGGAGGTGCCGACCGCGAAGCGCCGCAGCGTCCAGAAGAACGCCGCCGCGTCGGCGAGCGCCAGCCCGGCCACCGCGAAACCGGTCAGCCTGCGCCAGGGGAAGCTCCCCTCGGGCGACCGGCTCGCAGCGGTCATCACGGCCATCAGCGGCAGGCCCACCGCGAAGGGCAGCAGGTAGCGGCCCTGCCACACCATGCCCAGCTTCTCCGCCTGGAGCGTCTGCGCCACCACCGGCACCACCACGATCGCCACGAGCATGCCGAGCAGCGCCACCACCTCGCGGCCCCGCCCGTACACCAGCCCCAGCGCCGTCAGCACCGCGAGCACGCCCAGCCACACCAGCCAGGTGAAGGCCGGGGCCGGGGTGTCCAGCCAACCGAAGTAGCCGAGCATCTGGTGGACGTACGTCTCGGTGTTGCCGAAGGTCTGGCGCGCGGCCTCCTTCATGGTCAGCGTCTTGGGCGTGTTGATCACCGAGTTGTCCGGGTGGGCGCCCGCCCACAGCAGCGCGCCGACCGTGGCCGCGCCGAGCAGCGCCGTCCACACCCACAGCGCCTTGCGGCGCAGCACCTGGCCCAGGACGCCCCGCTGCTGCAGGAGCAGGGCGAAGAACACCGCGCCGGCGAACCAGATCAGGCCGAGCGGCCGGATGTTGATCAGCACCAGGCCGCCGATGC
The DNA here is from genome assembly GCF_055564695.1 of Streptomyces sp. NPDC029014. Classification (NCBI taxonomy): domain Bacteria; kingdom Bacillati; phylum Actinomycetota; class Actinomycetes; order Kitasatosporales; family Streptomycetaceae; genus Streptomyces; species Streptomyces sp. NPDC029014. The sequence continues at coordinate 58,318 of NZ_JBVHVT010000018.1, read as the reverse complement.
CCACCCGGGCGAGCCGCCGGTTCAGCAGCCGCGCGTCGGGCGACATCAGGACCGACAGCAGGGCCGTCCACACCAGGATCCCGGCGGCGATCTCACCGCCGCTCGGGTTGACCATGCCCCCCATGTACAGGGCCATGGGCGTGGCCGCGGCGAAGACGCCGAGCAGGGCCGCCGAGCGGCGCCGCCACTCGGCGGCGGTGACCACGGCGCCTGCCAGCAGCGCGGAGCAGAGCGCCGCAGAGGCCAGCCGCATCAGGTACAGCGCGTGCGGCCCCTTCACGAGCAGGCTCGGCCAGCCCGTCGCCAGGTAGTACGCGGGGTGGTAGCGGCCGGCGGCGGTGGTGACCTGGACGGTCTTCCCGGAGTGCCCGAGGGCCGGCGCACAGGACGCGGGCGTGCCCTCCTTCCAGGCGTAGCACTCGTGCTGCTTGGGCAGCTGCGCGTACCACTGCGGCAGCTGCACCCCGGTCTCGGCGAACTTCCCCTCGATGCCCGCCACCATGTGCGGGACCATCACTTCGGGGCCGCCCAGCTGGCCGCGGGCGACGGCCGCGGCACGGATGAAGTGCGCGTGCTCGTCGGGGGAGCCGCCGAGCGGGGTGGCCGCCGCCCAGGAGGCCGACAGGGCGAAGAACAGCGTGAAGGCGACGGCCCAGAGCCGCTTGGGGGTCCGGGCCGACCAGTCGGCCGCCCGCGTCAGTGCGGAGATCATCGGTCTTCCCGGGTCATCGGATGTAGCTCAGCCAGCCCTGGTCGCCGTCCTTCGAGCATGCGCCCTTGGGTGCGAACTTCGGGCACTTCCCGTCCTGCATCCGGATCGTGTGCGACACCCACGGCAGGATCCGGTACGTGCCGTCCTGCGCGGGCATGTAGCGGTCGGACATGGACGAGGAGACGGTACCGAGCAGCAGCAGGAGCGCGCACAGCGCCCCGATCACCGCCCCTTCCCGACCGGGGAAGCCGGTGGCGGTGCCGGTACCGCCGGCCGGCTCCGCGACGGCGGAGGCGGCACCGGAAGCGGAAGCGGAATCAGAAGCGGAACCGGAGGCCGTACGCCGCTCGGCCAGCCGCAGCGAGACCAGGTGGGCCACCAGTGCGCACAGGATCAGCCCGCAGTACAGCAGCTGGTTGTTGGTGCGGGTGTACAGCTGGACGGTCTGCGTCTCGTACATGTGCGAGGCGATGTACATGCGCATCACCCAGGCGCTGATGAACATGGCCGCGATGGTGACCACCAGCGGCTTGCGCAGGCCCAGCCAGATCGCCGCGCCCAGGCAGACGAACGTCACCAGCGCGAACAGCCCGACCCCGCCGAACTCCCCGGGCGGCGGCCAGTCGCCGACCTTGCCCGGCATGTCGGTGCGCCACATCAGGTAGTACGCCGGGTCGGTGAAGTTGTCGAAGCGGAAGTTGTAGTCCTTGGTGGTCTGCCCCTCGACCAGCATGACCTTCAGGTAGCGCCCGGCCACCACCAGGAACGCGCCCAGGGCGGCGCCCATGAAGGCCGCGCCCTTGGCCGGCCCGGTCCGCCACGGGAAGTACAGCAGCGCGGCGAAGAACACGCCGGCCGCGCTCCACAGGAACCAACCCGAGTAGGTGAGGAAGAGCACGCCCAGGACGGCACCGAACCCGGCGCCCTTGAACAGCAGCGGCCGCCAGCCCTCGGTCCCGGTGCGGCGCAGGGCCACCACCATCGCCACCAGCACCGGCACGAGCAGCACCAGCACGGTCTGGCTGTACGGCTTGTACGAGTCGATCAGCGCGAAGGCCGGGACCACGCCGAAGGCCAGCGCCCGGACGGGGCTCAGCAGCATGCGCCAGGCCAGGTAGACGAGCGGCCCGAACGCGGCGGCGCCGAGGATCTGCAGGTCCTTGAACGCGTACGCGGCGTTGCCGCCGTGGAACCACTCGGCGTAGTAGCCGAGGGTGTACAGGGGCAGCGGCGGGTAGACCGCAGAACCGGAGGGACGGCCGTTGGCGACGGCGTGGGCCCACTCGACGATGCGGCCGCTGTCGCCGTTGAGGCCGAACATCGGCCAGGGCGTTCCCAGGAGCGCGATCACCGCGCCCGCGGCGACGAAACCGCTGGCCAGGCCCGCGATGCCGGCGGATGCGAGCCGGGTGGCCAGGTCGAAGTGGCGGCCGCGGCGCAGCCGCATCGCGAGCACCACCGCGGCGATGAGCACCAGCCCGAGCAGCGCGAACCGCAGCTGGAGCGCGGCGAGGCCGCTGACCTGGGCGATCCGGTTCAGCGGGTCGAGCTTGAAGCTGCGCGCCAGCACGGGCAGGACCAGGGCGGCGCCGAACGCCACGACGGCTTCCAGCAGCAGGAGGCCGCCCCGGGTGCGCGGGCCGCGCCCCGGGCCTGGGCCCGTGGGCGCGGGGGTGGGCCCGGCGGCCGGTCCGCTCGGGGTGCCCGGACGCACGTCGGCGGCCCCCTCGGTGCTGACTGTCACTGACGGTGTCCCTACTGCTGGTCGGTGCCGGGCCGGGCGGCCGGTCGAAGGTGCGCAGCAAGCCTCGGCCGGCGTCCGAAGTCCGCCGGGCCGGTGCCCTGGGGCTGGTGGGTGGGCCGGGGACGACGGTGCGGGCGGTGGTTCCCCGCTCCGCTGCCGGGCGTACTGACTTTCGCTGCCGGGCATACTATCGGGCCGCGTCGGCGCGGCAGCGGGACCTGGGCGCCTCGGCGTGGTAGCGGGACCGGGGACACCGCCTCCGCAGTCCGGCCCGGCCCCGCCCGCGACGGTCCCTCCCGCGGCGGTCCTGCCCGCTGCGACCCGGCCGGCCCGGCCGCCTCAGCCGAGCGCGCCGAAGCCCGCCAGCACGAACAGCAGCGTCCAACCGCCCATCGCCAGCCAGCCGAGCACCAGGCCGAGCGTCGCCGGCGCCTCGCCCTCCTCGCCGCGGGCCCGGATCTGTGCCTTGGCGATGTGGCCGGTGATCACGGCGCCGGGGGCGGCCATGCCGAGGGTTGGCAGGCACAGCACCCCCAGGACGAGTGAGGCGATCGCCATCCCGTTGACCCGCCGTGCCGGCAGGGGCACGGGCATCGTCATCGGCAGGGCGACGGGCATCGGCACCGGGTGCCCGGCGAAGGCCGGCGCCACCGGCGCGGCGGCACCGTAGGGGACCGCCATCGGCCCGGCCGGCAGATCGGCCACCAGCTGCGCGAGCTGGCCGTACGTCTGCGCCTGGGAGGCCGCGTCGAAGCGCTGCCCGTACTCCTCGCGGGAGAGCCGACCCTCCGCGTAGGCGGCCTTGAGGACGTCCACCGTGCGGTCGCGGTCGGTGTGCGAGGCGCGCATCGCGGACGCCGGCAGCTGCGCGGGCTGCCAGGCCTGCCCCGGCTGCACGGACGACACGCCGTACGGGGACGCGGGCGGATGGACCGGGTACTGCTGCCCCCACGGCTGCTGAGCCATCCCGCCACCTCCGAAACCCCGCACGCGTCCGTCTGCGCGTCCGTCCAAGAATGGAGGACGAACGCGCTGCGGCAAAGGTTGCCGCTCTGCCGCCCGGGCCCGCGCATGTGATGGGGTGGCTGTCATGACCGACTTCGAGACGATCACGGTTCCGGGCCGCCTGTGCGGATACCCCGGAGTCGCCTTCGGCGGGTACGTCGCCGGGCTGCTGGCCTCGCACGCGGCCGCGGAGGGCGTACGGGTGGACTTCCGCCGGCCCGTGCCCACCGACGCCCCGGTGCGGCTCGCCGCCACCCCGGGCGGCGGAGCCGAGCTGACCGACGGTACGGACCTGCTGGCCGCGGCCGTCCCGGGCGAGCCGACGACCGGGGCCCCGCCCGCCCCGACCTGGGAGCAGGCCCTGGCCGCCGCCGAGGCCTACCGGGCGGCCCCGCCCGGCGGTTCGGTGGACTGCTTCGGCTGCGGCCTGGACCGCACCCCGGACACCGGCCTGCGCCTGCACTGCGGCCGGGTGCCCGGCACCGCCCTGGTCGCCACCGCCTGGACCCCCGGCCCCGCGCTCGGCGACGCCGACGGGCTGCTGCCGCCCGAACTGGTGTGGGGCGCGCTGGACTGCCCGGGCAACGCGGTGGGCCGGCTCCTCGACGACCGGCGGCCCGGTGCGGTCACGGCCGCCCTGTCGGGTCGGCTGCTGCGCCCGGTCCCGGTCGGCGCGGGCCTGGTGTCGTACTCCTGGCTGCTCGGCGGCGAGGGCCGCAAGTACCGGGCGGGCACGGCCCTGGCCACGGCCGAGGGCGAGCTGTGCGCCGTCGGCGAGGCCCTGTGGGTGGAGCCCCGCACCGACCGCTAGGCGAAAGCCAAGCGGAAGCCGAGTGGAAGCCGAGCGGAAGCCGGGCGGTGCTAGGCGGAAGCCGCCTCGTCCCGGAGGATGTGTCTGCTCCCCCACGTCCCGAGGGGCTCCAGGGCCGCGTTGAGGTCGTGGCCCCGTGGGGTCAGGGAGTACTCCACGCGCGGCGGGACCTCTTCGTAGGCCTCGCGGTGCACCAGGCCGTCCGTCTCCAGCTCGCGCAGCTGGGCGGCGAGCACCTTCTCCGACACTCCCGGGACCAGCCGCCGCAGCTCGCCGAAGCGGCGCGGCCGCTGGTCCAGCTCCCACAGGAGCGACACCTTCCACTTGCCGTCGATCACGGACATCGCCGCGGCCACACCGCAGTGGTCCGCCCCGGGCCTCCGCGCCCCCGCCATCACGCACTCCTCGCCGTCTGCTCACTCACTTTGAAGTAACCACCCACTCCAAAGTACGTACTTGAGGACCTTCCGGCCCGCCACCAGTCTGAACGCCATGACCGACACGAACACCGCACAGCGCTCCCTCACCCTCCTCGGCCTCGGCGACATGGGCACCGCCCTGGCCCGTACCTGGCTCGCCGCCGGCCACTCCCTGACCGTCTGGAACCGCACCGCCGCCAAGGCCGAGGCCCTCGCCGCCGAAGGCGCCCGCGTCGCCGCGAGCGCCGCCGAGGCGGTGGCGGCGAACGACCTCGTCGTCCTCTGCCTGCTCGACGACGCCAGCGTCGGCTCGACCCTCGACGGCGCCGACCTGTCCGGCAAGGACCTGGTCAACCTCACCACCGGCACCCCCGGCGAGGGCCGGGCCCGCGCCGCCTGGGCCGAGGCCCGCGGCGCCCGCTTCGTGGACGCCGGGATCATGGGCACCCCGGTGATGATCGGCGCGCCCGAGGCCGGCGGCTACGTCCTCTACAGCGGCTCCCGGGCCCTGTTCGACACCCACCGGGCCGTCCTGGAGGTCCCCGCCCCCGCCCGGTACGTCGGCGAGGACCCGGGGCACGCCGCCCTGTACGACGTGGCGCTGCTCAGCGGCATGTACGGGATGTTCGCCGGTATCTCGCACGCCTTCGCGCTCATCGAGGGCGAGGACATCGCCCCGAAGGACCTGGTTCCGCTGCTGTCGGAGTGGCTCGGCGCGATGGGCTTCTTCGTGGGCAACGCGGCCGAGCGGCTGACCTCGGGCGACTTCACCACCGGCGTGGTGTCGAACCTGGCCATGCAGGTGACGGCCTCCGGGACGCTGCTGCGCACCGCGCAGGAGCAGGGGGTCAGCGCGGAGCTGATCGACCCCTACTTCGCGCTGATGCGCCGCCGTCTGGCCGCCGACGAGGCTGCGCACGCCGGTGAGGACACGGCGGGCGCGATCACCCTGCTGCGGCGCTAGCCGCGCCCGGGCCCGGGCCCGCCGGGCCCCTCAGGAGGCGTACGGGTTCGGCGGCTGCCCGAAGCCCCCGGCGGGACCCTGCGCGGAACCGGAACCGCCCGTCGGGTACTTCGGGGACTGCGGGTACGGAGCGGGCTGCTGCGGCGGGTACGGGGCCGGGTACGGGGCGGGCTGCTGCGGCGGGTACGGGGCGTACGGCTGGGCCTGGGCGGGGTACGGCGCCGCGTGGGCGCCGGCCTGGGCCGACGGCCGGCCCGCGGGGTGCCCCGCCGCTTCCCCCTCGGCGGCGGCGCCCTCGCCGTCGCCCTCGTCCGCGTCCTCGTCCCGCAGGTGCCGGACCATGAGCGTGGCCCCGGCCACCGCGCCCGGCATCAGGAACACCGCCACCAGCGGCAGCAGGAAGGCGAGCACCAGCGGCACGCCGAAGCCGAGGGCCATCGCCCGCCGCCCGCGCAGCAGCACGAGCCGGTCCTTCAGCTCGACCCCGCGCCGCTGGAGGGCGACGGCGGTGAGCTCCTCGGCGAGGAAGAAGCCGGACACGCAGAACCCGACGACCGGGATCACGGTCTGGCCGACCACCGGGATGAACCCGAGGGCGAACAGCAGGATCCCGTACAGCGCCACGCGGGCGAGGACCTTCAGGCTGTCCCGGGCCGAGATCCACAGCTCGCGGATCAGCGGCAGTCCGGACTCCGGTGCGTCGCCGCCCTCGCTGCGGTCGACCTGCTCGGACAGCGACTCGTAGAAGGGCTGGCCGATGAGCAGGGTCACGGCGGTGAAGGTGATCACCGCGAGGAACAGTCCGAGGCCGAAGACCAGGGCGGTCAGGAACCCGCGGAACAGCCCCTGCCAGGGCGAGCTCCAGTCGTCGGCGAAGGGCGTGGACCAGGACGTCAGGTCGTCGGCCCCGTAGCCGAGGGCGATGAACGCGCCGGCGTACAGCACCAACGAGACCAGTCCCGGCAGCAGGCCGAAGCCCAGCCACCGCCCGTGACGGAACACCCATCTCTGTCCGGCCAGCAGGTAGCCGAATCCCCCCGCAAGATCACGCATGGGTCCAAGCTTACGGCGAAGGCCGCCCACCGGTCGGGTGGGCGGCCTTCGAGAACGCGAGCGCGGGCCGGATCAGACGGCGAGCTCGACGGTGATGTTGCCCGCGGTGGCCTTGGAGTACGGGCAGACCTGGTGGGCCTTCTCGATGAGCTCCCTGGCCTTGGCCTCGTCCACGTTCGGGATCACGGCCGAGATCTTCACGATCAGGCCGAAGCCCTCGTCGTTCTTGCCGATGCCGACCTCGGCGGTGACGGTGGACCCGGAGACGTCGGCGTTCTCGTTGCGCGCGACGACGCCGAGCGCGCCCTGGAAGCAGGCGCTGTAGCCGGCCGCGAAGAGCTGCTCCGGGTTGGTTCCGGCGCCGCTGCCGCCCATCTCCTTCGGCGGGTTCACCACGACGTCGAGCTGCCCGTCGCTGGTGGAGACGCGGCCGTCACGGCCGTTCTCCGCGGTGGCCACGGCGGTGTAGAGGACGTCGGAGTGCTGGATGGACATGAAAGAGGATCCTCCTGGTGGTCGCCGCGACTCGCGCCCACGATCGCGACGGTTCGGGACGAGCCTAACCGGTGAACGAAACGATCATCTTGCCGGTGTTCTCGCCGCGCAGCATGCCGAGGAAGGCCTCGGCCGCGTTCTCCACGCCCTCGACCACCGTCTCGTCGGCGACGAGCTCGCCCGAGCGCAGCCAGCCGGACACGTCCTTGACGAACTGCGGCTGGAGCGCGGCGTGGTCGCCGACCAGGATGCCCTGCAGGCGCAGCCGCTTGCCGATGACCTGGACCAGGTTGCGCGGGCCGGGGGCCGGCTCGGTGTCGTTGTACTGGGCGATCGCACCGCAGAGGGTGGCGCGGCCGTGCACCTTCAGGGAGGAGATCGCGGCCTCCAGGTGGTCGCCGCCGACGTTGTCGAAGTAGACGTCGATGCCCTCGGGGGCGGCGTCCTTCAGCTGCTCGGCGACGGGGCCGTTCTTGTAGTTGAAGGCGGCGTCGAAGCCGTACTTCTCGGTGAGGAGCGTCACCTTCTCGTCCGAGCCGGCCGAGCCGATGACCCGGGACGCGCCCTTGATCTTCGCGAACTGGCCGACCAGGCTGCCGACCGCGCCCGCCGCGCCGGAGACGAAGACGGCGTCGCCCTCCTTGAAGGAGGCCACCTCGAAGAGGCCGGCGTAGGCGGTCATGCCCGGCATGCCGAGCACGCCGAGGTAGGCGGAGAGCGGGGCGAGGGAGGCGTCGACCTTGGTGGCGTGCGCCGCCTCCACGTCCGCGTACTCGCGCCAGCCGAGGCCGTGCAGGACGTGGTCGCCGACCTCGAAGCCCTCGGCCGCCGAGGCGACGACCTCGCCGACCGCGCCGCCGTCCATCGGCCGGTCCAGCTGGAACGGCGGGATGTAGGACTTCACGTCGTTCATCCGGCCGCGCATGTAGGGGTCCACGGACATGTGGAGGTTGCGCACCAGGATCCGGCCGGGGGCCGGAGCGGCGACCGCTACCTCGCGCAGGGCGAAGTCCTCGGCCACCGGCCAGCCCTGGGGGCGGCGGACGAGGTGCCACTCACGGCTGACGGCGGGGATGGCGGGGGTCTCGGACATGGGGCACTCCAGATCGGAAAAATGCTTCAGTACGTGAAACAACCATGCGCCTGGATATTTCATGTTGTCAAGCAAATGGGTAGGCTGGATCCATGCCCAGTCGTCGTGTGGATCCCTTGACCGTCGAGGTCGTCGAACTCATCGGCACCGTCGTGGCCCGCTACCACGAGGAGTACGAGCAGGCCGCCGCCAGCCACCAGCTGACCGGCGCGCAGGCGCGCGTGCTGAACCTGCTCTCCCTGGAGCCGATGGCGATGCGCCGCATCGCGCAGAAGCTGAAGTGCGAGCCCTCCAACATCACCGGCATAGTGGACCGGCTGGAGTCGCGCGGCCTGGTCGAGCGCCGGCCGGACCCGGCAGACCGGCGCGTGAAGCTGGCCGCGCCCACCGAGGAGGGCCTGCAAACGGCGGACCGGCTGCGCGAGTCCCTGGACTTCGCGCGCGAGCCGCTGGCCGGACTGTCCACGGCCGAGCGGACGGTCCTGCGCGACCTGCTCAAGCGGATGCTGGGCTGACCCGCCCGCGCCCCGTCAGCAGAAGATCCACCAGCAGGTCTTCGGCGGCTTCGTCGGCGACGGGCTCGGCACCGGTACGACCGGCTGCGCGGTCCCCGAACCAGAGGCGCTCGGCGAGGGCTGCCCCGACTGTCCGGGTTTCACGGACGGCCCCTTCCCGGAACCCTGCTGCGACCCGGACCTGCCCGGGGCGGAGGCCGACGCCCCCGGCCCCGGCTGCGCCCCGCTCCCGGCGGAGTCCCCGGACCGGGCCGGCTGCGCGGCGTCCACGGCGGCCTTCGCGCTTGCCGTGGCCTTGACCGGCTTCAGCGCGGCCGGAGCGCTGGGCCCACCGGTACGGCTGGGCAGGGGGGCCGGCTGCTGCGGACCGTTGTCGTCGGTCAGCGTGACGTTCGCCGCCCGGTCGGTGCGGTCACCGTCGGCCATCACCTGCGCCAGGCCCACCGACCCGCCGACGGCGACCGCGAGCCCGAGCCCGACGGTGACGACGGTCCGCCGGCGGCGGCGGTTCGCGGCCCGGGCGCGGGCGCCGGGCCGGCGCTCGGCGGCGGCGCCGGACAGTACGACGACGGAGTCCGCGAACGGCTCGCCGGCATCCGCCCCGGGCGCCCCCAGGGGCACGGAGGGCCCGTACGGCACGTCGGCGGAGCCGTACGGGGCGGCGGGCGCGACGGGCACGCCGGGGGGCAGGTACTCGGCCGGGGTTCCGCACCCGGCGCACGCCAGTGCGCCGTTGAGGTGCCTCCGGCAGGCGTGGCAGTAGTCCATGGCGGATGTGACGCTACGTGGTTTCAGGCCACATCTACATCGCGAGTTCGTAAAGGTCCTGTGTGGAATCGTGGTCCGCATGACACCGCCGCCCCCTGCGCCGCCCCCTCCGCCAGCCCCGCCGACGCCCCCGACGCCGCCGGCCGCGCCGTCGCAGGGACCCGGCGCTTTCGGCCGGACCGCCTTCCAGTTGGTGCTGCTGCGGCGGATGGCCGACTTCCGGCCGGAGCTGGCCGAGGAGGCCCGGCGGCGGCTCGGCGCCTCCCTCGCCGACCAGCGGGAGGCCAACCGGCGCTGGCAGGCGATGGTCCGCTCGCCCCGCTCGCGCGGGGCCCTCGCGCGCTACCGCTCGGTGCTCGGCCCACCCGAGTCGACGGCCCCGCGGACCATCGGCGACCTGGAGTGCGAGGCCCTGCTGTGGCCCCTGCCGCTCTGGCCCGACCTGCGCTTCGAGGTGCTGGCCGCGCCGGACGGGGCGGTGTGGAACGAGTGGCTGGTCCGCGCCCCCGGCGCGCCCGGCCCCGTCCTGCGCGCGCCGGAGGACCTGCGGCCCTGGTCGGCGACGGTGGACGAGGTGGCGCGGGCCTTCGCCCCGGTGCGGCCGATGGAGGGCACCGCGCCGACCCGGTGGCGGCTGGCCTTCGCCGCGCAGGGGCGGCCCTGCGTGGCGGAGTTCACGTACGGGCTGCTCCAACGGGTGTCCGTGGACGGCACCGAGCTCGACTCCGGTCGGCCCGGTGCGTGATCCCGACGTCGCGGGTCGCGCAGGCGCCACCTCCGTCGGGACGGACCGGGGCTGCGGCCGGAGCCCCGCCGGGCCGCGGACGACTACCCCGCGAGGAAGGCGCGCACCCCGGCCGAGGTGGCGTCGTCGCCCAGCAGGTCGTTGTGGCCGAGGCAGCCGACCGCCGTGTTGGCCGCCCCGGTCAGCGGGACGCTGCCGCGCGGGTTGACGACCTCGTCGCAGTCCGAGCGGAAGGTCGCGTACCGCACCGCGCCCGGGGTCTCGTCGCCGGAGTTGAGGTTCCGCACCACGTACGAGTTCGGCGTCATGTCCCGGCAGGCCTGGTCCCACAGGGCGCACGCCCACGCGGTGGAGGTGCCGTGGTTGGGGCCGGCCAGCGAGACCCAGCGGTCCACGGCCGCGGTGCCGCCGCCGTACTTGACGTACCAGCGGCTGACGAGCGAGCCGAACGAGTGCGAGACGACGTCCACCCGCTCGGCGCCGGTCTGCCGGCGGACCTGGTCGACGTACGCGCCGAGCCGGCCGGCCAGGACCTCGTTGACGGAGCGGTGGGTGTCGTAGCCCCAGGAGAAGAGCTCCGCGTCGGTGTATCCGGCGGCGCGCAGGTCCGCTCGCAGGGAACCCCAGACGCCGGGATCGGCGTTGTACCCGTGGACGAGGACCACGGGGCGGTGCGCCCCCGCCGCCGGCCCGGCGGCGGGGGCGGCAGGGGCGGCGCGGGCGGCGCGGGCGTCCGGGAGCAGCGCGAGGAGCGCCGCGCAGAGTGCGGCACAGAGCGTCAGGAGGGCCGTCGGCTTCTGGCGGGGCGTCAGCATCGGGTCCCCCTTACCTTGTTACGCACGGGTATCGCGGACGGTGCGGGCATGGTGCTGCCTGTCGGTACAGAAATCCACCCCCGTGCAGCACCCCTCGCCCCGTGTGACGCACCTCGGCTGGAGCATCCCAACAGGCGCAGCGCCCCATTCGCCCGAGAAGATATGAAATGCAACCGGCAGTCGCCGGTCTTCCAGCACCAGCGCCCTCGGGAGGATCTGCCGTGACCGTCAGTCTTGAGCAGTTGCGCCGCTGCCACGTCGCCGTCGACCTCGGGGCCGCGAGGACCCGCGTGTACGTCAAGGGCGCCGGCCTGGTCGTCGACGAGCCCAGCGCGGCCGCCGTCAACACCCGCACCGGCGCGCTCATCGCCGTCGGCAGCTTCGCCGAGCGGATGACCGGCCGCACGCCCGACTACATCCGGGTCGTCCGCCCCGTCTCCGGCGGCACCGTCGTCGACATCGACATGGCCCAGCGGATGCTGCGCCACCTGCTCGGCGAGAAGCTGCGCCGCGCCCTGCGCCGCAAGCCCCGGCTGCGCGCCGCCGCCTGCACCCCGCACGACGCCGACCCGCTCGCCCAGCGGGCCGCCGTGGAGACGATGGTCGGCCTCGGCGCCCGCCGCGTCGAACTCGTCGACACCCTGATCGCGGCGGCCGTCGGCTGCGGCCTGCCCGTGGAGCAGCCGACCGCGACGATGATCATGGTGTGCGGGGCCGCCGCCACCCAGGTCGCCGTCCTCTCCCTCGGCTCGATCGTCACCGCCCAGCGGATCCCGGTCGGCGGCGAGGCCATCGACCACGCCGTGGTCCAGCACCTGCGCCACGCCCACGAACTGATGCTGCCCAGCCAGGCCGTCCGGCCCCTGCAGCTGGCCCTGCACGGCAACGGCATCACCGACGAGGGGCCCGCCTCCACCCTGATCCACGGCCGCGACGTGGCCACCGGCCTGGCCCGCTCGGTCCACGTCGACACGGCGGCCGTCCGCGACGCCATCCACACCCCGCTCACCGCCGTCCTCGACGGCATCGGCAAGGTGCTGCGGGACTGCCCGCCGGACCTGGTCGCCGACCTGACGGACCGGGGGATCATGATGGTGGGAGGCAGCGCCCTGCTGCCGGGCCTGGACCAGATGCTGCGCGACGCCACCGGCATGCCCGTCGCCATCGCGGAGAGGCCGGACGTGTGCGCCGTGCTCGGCCTCGGCGCGATGCTCGAAGGGAAGGTCGCCCCGATGGTCCTCAACCCGCTGACCGGATGACCCCCGCACGGGAGCCGGTCGCCCCCGGTCAGGGGGCCGGCCTCCCCATGCTGCTGGAGGCGGTCCTCAGCGTCGGGTCCGAGCTGGACCAGGAGGCCACGCTCCAGCACATCGTGGACTCGGCAACGGAACTGTGCGGGGCCCGGTACGGAGCGCTCGGGGTCGTCGACCCCGAGCGCGTCCGGCTGACCGAGCTGTACACGGCCGGCATGACCGGGGCCGAGCGGGCCGCGATACCCCGCCTGCCCGACGGCCGCAGCGGCATCCTCGGCGCCCTCATCAGCGACCCGCGCCCGCTGATGCTGGCCGACCTGGGGAAGGACCCGCGTTCGGCCGGCTTCCCGCCGGGCCATCCGCCCATGCACGGCTTCATCGGCGTCCCGATCCGCGTCCACGACGAGGTCTTCGGCAACCTCTACCTCACCGAGAAGCGCGGCGGAGGCCCCTTCCTGGACGAGGACCTCGCCCTCCTCCAGGTCCTCGCCTCGCAGGCCGGCATCGCCATCGGCAACGCCCGGCTGTACGAGACGGCCCGCCGCCGCGAGCGCTGGATCGAGGGCGCCGCCGCCGTCACCACGGCCCTGCTGGCCGGCAGCCCGGCCGCCGACGCCCTGATGTGCGTGGCCGAGCGGGCCCGGCTGCTGGCGGACGCCGCGGCCGGGGTGATCCTCCAGCCCACGCCCGAGGGCGGCATGGAGATCGTCTCCGCCTCCACCCAGGGCGACCCCGGTGACCTGATCGGCACCACCATCGCCCCCGGATCCGCCGTCCTGGAACAGCTCCTGGGCGGCGAGCCGGTCTTCATCGAGGACTCCGCGACCGACCCGCGCATGACCACCCGCGTCCGCAAGCGCTTCGGCCCGAGCATGATGCTCCCCCTGCAGAGCGGAGGACAGCTGATCGGCACCCTGGCCCTGCCCCGGGGTCGCGGCGGCAAGCCGTACGACGCCGTGGACCGGCTGCTGGCCTCGCAGTTCGCCTCCCAGGCCGCACTGGCCCTCGTCCTGGCGGACGCCCAGCACGACCGGGAGCAGCTGGCCGTCTACGAGGACCGCGACCGGATCGCCCGGGACCTGCACGACCTGGTCGTCCAGCGGCTGTTCGCGACCGAGATGATGCTGGAGAGCACCAGGAAGCGGTCCGCGGCAGCGAGGGCGACCGCGGACACGGCCGGGGTCACGGCCGGGGAAACGAGCGGGGGCGGCCAGGACGGGGACGTCGCCGGGGACGCCGTCGGGGGCGCGGTCGGGGACGCCGTCGGTGAGGAGCTCGGCCGGGCCGTGGACGAGCTGGACTCCACGATCCAGGAGGTCCGCACCGCCATCTTCGCCCTCCAGCAGCCGCCGGCCGACGTGCCCCCCACGTTCCGCGGCCGGGTGCTGCGGGAGGTGCACGGCGCCGCGGTCGTCCTCGGCTTCGCCCCGTCGGTGCAGTTCACGGGCGCCGTGGAGACCCTGGTCACCGAGCCGGTGGCGAAGGGCCTGCTGGCGGCGCTGCGCGGGGCGCTGGCCGCGGCGCACCGGCGCAGCGGGGTCACCTCGATCGAGGTGGAGGTGGACGCGGACGCGGAGCGGATCCGCCTGACGGTGACGGACGACGGCCTCGCGCCCGCCGGGCGGCAGGGGACGACGGTGACGTGGGAGTCGGCGCCCTAGGCGGTGCCCTGCGGGCCGGACGGCGGCCGCTGCGCCGCCCGCAGCGCGATCCGCGTGCTGGACTGGGCCACCCCGGCCTCCCGCTTGAGGCGGCGCAGCAGGGTGTCCAGCGCGGCCGGGTCGGCGGCCCGGGCCCGTACGAGGTAGTCGTACTCCCCCGTCACGTGCACCACTTCGGTGATCCCGGGCAGCCCGGCGACGCGCTGCTCGAACTCCTCGTTGGTGGTGTCCTGCCGGAGGGTCAGGTCGATGAAGACCACGAGCCCGCCCCGGGTGTCGGCGGCCGGGTCCACGATGACGGTGAACCCGCGGATCACCCCGTCCCGCCGCATCCGTCGGACCCGGTCGGCGGCGGCGTTGGCGCTGAGCCCGACGCGGACGCCGAGGTCCCGGAACGAGATCCGCGCATCCTGCTGCAGGATGCCGAGGATTTCCCTGTCGAGGCGGTCCATACCGCGATTCTCGCAGCGGCGGCCGATATTCGCCGCCGCGGCCGCCGCCGCACACCGCACCCTGCCGGGCATGACGGAACTACTGACTCCCGCCCTGGCGGGCACGGTCGCCGGGCTCGGCGTGGCGATGCCGATGGGCGCGATGAGCGTGCTGCTGCTCCAGGAGGCGATGCGCGACCGCCGCACGGCCGTGGCCGCGGCGGCGGGCATCGCGGCCGTGGACCTCGGCTACGCGGCCCTGGCCACCGCCCTGGGCCCCTGGGTCGCCTCCCACGTGACCCCGGTCGAGGCGTGGATCCGGCTGGCCGCGGCGGCGATCCTGCTGGCCATCGCCGCGCACGGCCTCCGCGGCGCCGCCCGGGACCCGGGCCCCGCGGCGCCGGGTGCCGGGCCGGCGGTGGCGGGTGCCGGGCCGGCGGTGGCGGGTGCCGGGCCGGCGGTGGCGGGTGCCGGGCCGGCGGTGGCGGGTGCCGGGCCGGCGGTGGCGGGGGCGGAAGCGGCGGCGGGGGCGGGGGCGGGGGCGGGGGCGGACCACGGTCACGACGGGGTCGGCGGAGGCAGCGCGCCCGGCGGGGGCAGCGCGCCCGGCCGAGGCGGAGACGGGGCCAATGGCGGAGACAGGGCCAGTGGCGGAGGCGGTGGCGGAGGCGGTGGCGGAGGCGGAGGCCGTGCGCGGGCCTTCGCCCGCTACGTCGGCCTGACCGCCGTGAACCCCACCACCGCCCTCTACTTCGCCGCCCTCACCACCGCCCAGGCCACGACCCTGCACACCACCGCCTCCGCCGCCGCCTTCCTCGCCGGCGTCGCCGCCGCCTCCCTCCTCTGGCAGCAGACCCTCGTCGCCGTCGGAGCCCTCGCCGGCCGCAAGGTGCCCGCCCGGGTCCGCGTCTGGACCTTCCGCCTCGGCTACGGCCTCGTCGCCGCCTACGCCGTGAAGGTCGCCCTCCCTCTGCCGTGACCCCATAGGGTGAATCCGTGACGACCCGCCTCTCGGCCCGCGCGGCCATCGCCTCCGTGACCGACCCCGGCAGCTTCGCCGAACTGCCCGTGCCCGCACGGGAGTCGGCCGCCGACGGCCCGCTGGCCTGGACCGGGTACGACGCCTCCCGGGCCCGCGCGGCGGACCGGACCGGCGAACGGGAGTCCGTGGTCGTCGGCACCGCCCTGGTCGGCGGCCACCGAGTGGCCCTGGTCTCGTTCGAGTTCGGCTTCCTCGGCGGCTCCCTCGGCGAGCGCACCGGGGACCGGCTCGAAGCGGCGTACGCCCACGCCCGCGAACACCGCCTGCCGCTGGTGTCCCTGATCGCCACCGGCGGCTCCCGGATGCAGGAGGGCATGCTCGCGCTGACCCAACTCCAGCGCGTGGCCCGCCAGTCCGTCCTGACCCGGGCCGCGGGGCTCCCCCAGATCGCCGTCCTGCGCGATCCCACCACCGGCGGCGGCTGGGCCACCCTCGGCGCCGGCGCGGACGTCGTCCTCGCGCTCCCGGGCGCCCAGGTCGGCTTCGCCGGGTCCCGGGTGCGGCCCGCCGACGCCGACCCGGCGGCCTACACCGCGGAGAGCCAGTACGCCTCCGGACACGTGGACGCGGTGGTGGAACCCACCCTGCTGCCCGGCCTGCTGGCCGACTGGCTCCGGATCCTGGCCGCGCCCCGCCCGACCGGGCCCGTGGAACCCCCGGCGGCGCTGGGCGGCGTACCCGGCGGACCACCCCCGACCAGCGGCTGGGACGCCGTACGGCACGCCCGACACCCGGACCGGCCGCGCGCCGGGGCCTACCTGGACGCGTACTTCACGCTGCGCCTGCCGCTGTCCGGGGACCGGGCCGGCGGCACCGACCCCGGGATGCTGTGCGGCTTCGGGCTGCGGGAGGGACGGGCCGTCGCGTACGCCGCCCAGTGCGGCACGGCGACCCGCCCGGCGGGATACCGCACGGCCGCCCGCACGATCCGGCTCGCGGACCGGCTCGGCATCCCCGTCCTGACCCTGGTGGACACCCCCGGCGCGGCCAACGACGCCGCGGCCGAGCGGGCGGGGGCCGGCGCGGCCATCGCCGACACCTTCGCGGCGGTCGCGGGGGCCGCGGTACCGGTGACCACCCTCCTCATCGGCGAGGGCGGCTCCGGCGGCGCCCTGGCGCTCGCGGCTCCGGGCAACACCTGGGTCACACCGGACAGCTACTTCTCGGTCATCGCCCCCGAGCTCGCCGCGGCCATCCTCAAGCGGCCCCCGGCCGAGGCTCCGGCCACCGCCGACCAGCTCCGCATCCGCCCCCAGGACCTCGTCTCCCTGGGCGTCGCCCGCGGCATCGTCGGCCCGGCCTGAGACCGGGGGCAGGCCACGACTACGGCTGCGGCGAGCGGGCGTCGTAGCGGGCGAAGCCGCGCCAGCGGGCCGCCAGCAGGGCCAGGACGAGGACGCAGGCGAGGCCCCCGCCCGTGATCGCCACCGTCGGGGAGGCGAGGTCGGCGACGGTCCCGGCGAGGAAGTCGCCGAGCCGCGGCCCGCCCGCGACGACCACGATGAAGACGCCCTGGAGGCGGCCGCGCATCTCGTCCGGGGTGGCGGCCTGCATCATCGTGGAGCGGAACACCATGGAGACGGTGTCCGCCGCGCCGGCCAGGGCCAGGAAGAACAGGCCGAGCCACAGGTTCCGGGTGAGTCCGAACACGGCGACGGCCAGCCCCCACCCGGCCACGGACAGCAGGATCGCCAGCCCGTGCCGCCGGATGCGGCCCTGCCAGCCGGAGAACAGCCCGCCGAGCAGCGCCCCGACGGCGGGCGCCGCCACGAGCAGGCCGACGGTCGTGGCGTCGCCGCCGTACCAGAGCACGGCGATGGCCGGGAACAGCGCCTTGGGCTGGGCCAGGACCATCGCGGCCAGGTCGGAGAAGAAGGTCATCCGGATGTTGGGCCGGGTGCCGAGGAACCGCAGCCCGTCGAGCACGGAGGCCCTTCCGCGCGTGCCGCCCTCCCGGTCGGGCAGCATCGCCGGCAGCCGCCACATCGCGTAGAGGGCGGCGGCGAAGGTGACGGCGTCGATCAGGTACGCGGCCTCGTAGCCCCAGTGGCCGACGACGAGGCCGCCGAGGACCGGGCCGAGCATGGTCCCCGAGGTCATCGTCACCGAGTTCAGCGCGTTGGCGGCGGGCAGCTGCTCGGCCGGCAGCAGCCGGGGGATCATGGCGGACCGGGCGGGACCGTTGAGGGCCCCGCAGACGGCCTGCAGCGCGACGATCGAGTACAGCAGCCAGACCCGGTGATAGCCGAGCAGCGCGGCGCCCGCCAGCAGCACCGACAGGGCGGCCAGGCCCACGGAGCTGTACAGGCCGAGCTTGCGCCGGTCCACGGTGTCGGCGATGGCGCCGCCGTAGAGCCCGAAGACGACGAGCGGGACGAGGGAGAAGAGTCCGACGAGGCCGACGGCGAAGCTGGAGCCGGTGATGTCGTAGACCTGGAGCGAGATCGCGAGGGCGGTCATCGCCTGGCCCATCCAGGAGATGGTGCCGCCGACCCACAGCCGCCGGTAGTCGGGCGAGGTGCGCAGCGGGGTGAGGTCGGCGAATATCCGCGAGATGCGCCGCGGGGGCGCGGCCCCGGGGGCGGGCGTGGGGGTGGGTGCGCTCGTACCGGTCACAGCGGATGATAACCGGCGGCCGTCCGCGGGCCCCGGGCGGGAACGCCGCCCTTCACGCATCCGCAACAGTCGCCCCACCCGGATCCGCGGTTGCAGGCCGCGCGGATCCTTGCCGGTAACTCGCCATCAGCGCAGGACATTTGACCGAATCGGCGTGCGCTCACCGCCTGGTGGCGGCTCATGATGAAACGACTCGTATGTCCAGGGAGGCGTAGTGATCGAACCTGGCAACAGCACCACGAGCACCGACGACACGGGCACGACCGTCAACGCGGACGACGGCGCCCACGCACCCCTGACGGTCGGGGTCGAGGAGGAGTTCCTCCTCGTCGACGCCCGCACCTTCCGGGTGGTCCCGGCCGCCCCCCGCGTCCTCGAAACCGCTGCGGGGCTCCCCCACGAGGTCCACGCGGAGGGCACCCGCTACCAGGTGGAGATCTCCACCCCGGTCGCCGACTCGGCCCCGAAGCTGCGCGAGGAGCTGGCGGCGCTGCGGCGCACCCTCTCCCGGGCGGCCCGCGCCCACGGCTGCCGGCTGCTGGCCGCGCCCACGCCGGTCATGGCCGTCGAGGGGCCGCTGCACCTGACCGACGACGAGCCGCGCCAGCGCGAGCAGCACCGCCGCTTCGGCGCCCTCACCGACACCCTGGTCAGCTGCGGCCGGCACATCCACATCGGCACCTTCGACGTGGACACGGCGGTCGCCGTGTCCAACCGGGTCAGACCGTGGCTGCCCACCCTGATCGCACTGGCCGCCAACTCGCCGTTCTGGGGCGGCCGTGACACGGCCCACGCCAGCTGGCGCGCGATGGCCTGGTCGGGCTGGCCGTCGGCGGGCCTGCCCCCGCACTTCACGTCCACGGCCCACTTCCGGCGCTCGGTGCAGACCCTGCTCGGCTCCGGGGCGGCCCTGGACACCAAGATGGTCTACTGGGACCTCCGCCCGTCCGGGCACTGGCCGACGCTCGAGATCCGGGCGCCCGACATGTCCTCGGACATCGACACCGCCATCCTCCAGGCCGAACTGGTCCGCGCCCTGGTGGCGACCGTCCTCGGGGACATCGCCCAGGGGCGGCCCGAGCCGGTCGTGCGGGACGACGTCCTGTACCTGGCCCGCTGGCGCGCGGCCCACGACGGCCTGGAGGGCTTCGGCCTGGACCCGTACACGGGGGCCGAACTCCCGGCGGCGGACCTGGCGGAGGCCCTGCTCGACCTGGTGGCCCCGGAGCTGGCCGCCTGCGGCGAGCTGGACCACGCGGCGGAGACCCTGGGCCGCCTGCTCCGCGACGGCTCGGGCGCCCACCGCCAGCGCGCGGCGTACGCCCGCCGCCAGGACCTGAGGGACGTCCTGCGGCACCTGACGGACGAAACGGAGAACGTCTGACCCATCCGGGCCGCAGGCGGGCCACCCCTCCGCCCGCGACCCCGGCCCCCGGAGTGACCAGCGCCACACCCCCCGGCCCTGGCGCCCGGACCCCCGGCCCACCCGAACCCCGGAAACACCAAAGCCGCAGGTGCGATCGTTTCTGCACCTGCGGCTTGCGGTGGGGCGGGTGGGACTCGAACCCACGGCCGACGGATTATGAGTCCGCTGCTCTAACCGGCTGAGCTACCGCCCCTTCACGGCGTGGCGCGTACAAGTGTGCGCGCCGTCTGCCGCAGCATAGCCGCTCATACGATCTCCTGCCTCGGCTGGGCCGTGTGATCGGCTTCGCTGTCGGTGGAGACCGGTTTCAGGCCTGCCCGGTTCCACTGACGGGGCAAAAGTTTCGTTCGCGGACAAAAAAGAAGAGGACCCCTCGGGGCCCTCTTCCCTCTGCTCCCCCGACTGGACTCGAACCAGTAACCTGCCGGTTAACAGCCGGCTGCTCTGCCAATTGAGCTACAGGGGACCGCGCTCCCCCGACTGGACTCGAACCAGTAACCTGCCGGTTAACAGCCGGCTGCTCTGCCAATTGAGCTACAGGGGATTGCTGCGTTGCACCGAACGGCCCACCTCCGGCCTTGCCGGGGGGCGAGTGCCCGTTGCGAGTCATAGATTAGCGCAAGCAGGGGGGTGCTCCGCCAATCGGTATCGACAGCGGGCCGGGCACCACACGACGAAGGGTGGCAGGCATGCGCTACAAGGTCACGTTCGTGAGCGGAGTGGCCCTCGGGTACGTCCTCGGGACGCGGGCCGGGCGGGAGCGCTACGAGCAGATGAAGAAGTGCGCGCGCGAGATGGCGCAGAACCCGGCCGTGCGCAACGCGGCCGAGACCGCCGGCCAGCAGGGGCGCCAGTACGCCGGCAAGGCCTTCACCGCCGTGAGCGACCGGGTCGGGGACGTCCTGCCCGCCTCGGTGACCGACCGGGTGCGGGCGCTGCGCGGCCGGGCGGGCTCTTCCGCCGGCTACGACGACGACTGGGGCACGAGCAACACCTGAGCCGTCCGGTCCACCCGCGGTTCACGCCGCGGTTCACCCCGCGGTTCGCCGCCGTTCCGGGGCCGGTTCGCCGCTGCGGCGATGCCGGATCCGCCGCCCTCCGGGACGGCGGATCCGGGCGTTCCGTGCGGCAGAATTCTCCGTATGGGGATAGTCGCCGGGCTGGACAGCTCTTCCGCCTTCACTCGCATCGTCGTGTGCGACGCCGACACGGGTGCCGTACTGCGCCAGGGCTACGCGCCCCATCCGCAGCCCGCGGGTGACCCGGAGGGCATCCACCCCCACGAGACCGACCCCCAGGCCTGGCTGCTCTCCCTCGGCGAAGCCGCCGGCGGCGGCCTCCTCGAAGGCGTCCAGGCCATCGGCGTCTCCGCGCAGCAGCACGCGCTGCTGCCCCTGGACGCGCAGGGCGCCCTCGTCCGCCCCGCCCTCGTCGGCAACGACAAGCGCGGCCAGGTCGCCGCCGCCGACCTCGTCGAGGCCCTCGGTGGCCGGCAGGCCTGGGCCGAGGCGGTGGGCTCCGTCCCGCACTCCGCACAGCCGGTGGCCAAGCTCGCCTGGCTGGCCCGCAACGAGCCCGACGCGGCCCGCCGGGTGGCGGTGCTGATGTCCCCGCACGACTGGCTGGTCTGGCAGCTGCTGGGCCGTCCCGCCCGGCGCACCACCGACCGCGGCGGGGCCTCCGGGACCGGCTACTGGTCGCCGGCGACCGGCGGCTACCGCCCCGACCTGGTCGAGCTGGCGCTCGGCCACATGGCGCTGCTGCCGGAGGTCCTCGCGCCGGCCGAGGCCGCCGGGATGACCCCGGAGGGGCTGCTGATCTCCGCCGGCACCGGGGAGACCATGGCCGCCGCGCTCGGCCTGGGCCTGGTCCCGGGCGACGCCGTGGTGTCGCTGGGCGCCTCGGGCTCCGTGATGGCCGTCCACCACTCGGCGGTGCAGGAGCCGAGCGGCCTGGTCACCTCCCTCGCCGACGGCAGCGGCATGCACCTGCCGGTGGTGAACACCTCCAACGCGGTACGGGCCCTGCGGGGCACCTCCGATCTGCTGGGCACCGATCTGGAGGGGCTGTCCGACCTCGCACTGAAGTCGACGCCGGGCGCGCACGGCCTCGTACTCCTGCCGTACCTGGAGGGCGAGCGCACGCCCGGCCTGCCGCACGCCGCGGGCACCCTGTCCGGGCTGCGGCGCGACTCCATGAAGCCGGAGCACCTGGCGCAGGCCGCGTTCGAGGGCATGCTGTGCGGGCTGGCCGACGCGCTCGACGTGCTGCGCCTGCGCGGGGTCGAGGTCCGCCGGGTGTTCCTGCTGGGCGCGGCGGCCGAGCTGCCCGCCGTCCAGGTGGCGGCCCCCGGACTGTTCGGTACGCAGGTCGTCGTACCGGCACCCGCCGACTACGCGGCGCTGGGCGCGGCGCGCCAGGCGGCCTGGGCGCTCGGGGTGCAGCGGGGGACGCTGGCCCCGCACACCCCGCCGGTGTGGCCGGCGCCGGCCGCGCAGGTCTTCGAGCCGGGCGAGGACTACCCGGCCTGGCAGGCGGTGCGCCAGCAGTACATCGCGACGCGGGAACAGATCCACCCGGGCGCCTTCCAGTCGTAGGACGGGGCAGGGAGCCGAGGGGCCTAGGACCCCCTCCTCCTTTTGTCCGGGCTTTGCGAAAACCGGTGGGGTTTGCACGCACAGGTGGCCGAAGATGGGATGCCCCCCTCGACCGTGCCGACCGGAGCCTGCGCGTGCTCATACGACTTCTGCGGACCCATCTGGGTCCGTACCGCAAACCCATCGTCCTGCTGGTGCTGCTGCAACTGCTCCAGACCAGCGCGAGCCTCTACCTGCCCACGCTGAACGCGGACATCATCGACAAGGGTGTCGTCCACGGCGACACCGGCTACATCCTGCGCTTCGGCGCGCTGATGCTCGGCGTCTCCCTCGTCCAGCTCGGCTGCAACGCCGGCGCCGTCTACTACGGCGCCCGGACCTCCGCGGCCTTCGGCCGCGACGTCCGCGCCGCCGTCTTCGGCCGGGTGCAGAGCTTCTCCGCCCGGGAGCTCGGCCAGTTCGGCGCGCCGTCGCTGATCACCCGTACGACGAACGACGTCCAGCAGGTCCAGATGCTGGTGCTGATGACCTTCACCCTGATGGTCTCGGCGCCGATCATGTGCATCGGCGGCATCGCGATGGCGCTCTCGCTCGACGTGAAGCTGTCGGGCGTGCTGCTGGCCGTGGTGCCCGTCCTCGGCCTGTCCGTCGGCACGATCGTCTGGAAGACGCGCCCGCTGTTCCGCTCGATGCAGCAGCGCCTCGACGTCGTGAACCGGGTGCTGCGCGAGCAGATCACCGGCAACCGGGTGATCCGCGCGTTCGTCCGCGACGACTACGAGAAGGGCCGCTTCCGCGGCGCCAACACCGAGCTGACCGACGTGTCGCTCGCCTCGGGCCGGCTGCTCGCGCTGATGTTCCCCACGGTGATCGTGGTCGTGAACATCTCCAGCGTCGCCGTGATCTGGTTCGGCGCGATGCGGATCGACAGCGGCGGTATGGAGATCGGCCAGCTGACGGCCTTCCTCGCCTACCTGATGCAGATCGTCATGTCCGTCATGATGGCCACGTTCATGTTCATGATGGTGCCGCGCGCCGAGGTCTGTGCCGAGCGCATCCAGGAGGTCCTCGACACCGAATCCAGCGTGGTCCCGCCCGCCGAGCCGGTGACCGAGCTCTCCCGGACCGGGGTGCTGGAGCTGCGCGGCGCCGACTTCCGCTATCCGGGTGCCGAGGCGCCCGTGCTGCGCGGGGTGGACCTGGTGGCCCGCCCGGGCGAGACCACCGCGGTCATCGGCTCGACCGGCAGCGGCAAGTCCACGCTGCTGGGCCTGGTCCCGCGGCTGTTCGACGCGACGGGCGGCCACGTCCTGGTCGACGGCGAGGACGTACGCCGGCTCGACCCCGAGCTGCTGGCCAGGACGGTCGGCCTGGTGCCGCAGAAGCCGTACCTGTTCTCCGGGACGATCGCGTCCAACCTGCGCTACGGGTCCCCCGACGCCACCGACGAGGACCTCTGGCGCGCCCTGGAGGTCGCGCAGGCCGCGGAGTTCGTCTCCGCGCTCGAAGGCGGCCTGGACGCCCCGATCACCCAGGGCGGTACGAACGTCTCCGGCGGCCAGCGCCAGCGCCTGGCCATCGCCCGCACGCTGGTGCAGCGCCCGGAGATCTACCTGTTCGACGACTCCTTCTCGGCCCTGGACTACGCCACGGACGCGGCGCTGCGGGCGGCGCTCGCCCGCGAGACGGAGGACGCGACGGTGGTCATCGTCGCCCAGCGGGTCTCGACGATCCGCGACGCCGACCGGATCATCGTGCTCGACGAGGGCCGGGTCGTGGGCGAGGGACGCCACCACGAGCTGATGGCCGGCAACGAGACCTACCGGGAGATCGTGCTCTCCCAGCTGACGGAGGCGGAGGCCGCATGAGCGGGCCCGGAGGACGGATGATGGCGGGACCGGCCCAACGGTCCCTGGACTTCAAGGGCTCGGGCAGGCGGCTGCTGCGGCAGCTCGCACAGGACCGGGCCAAGCTGTGGGGCATGGTCGCGGCGGTCTTCGGCAGCGTCGTCTGCACGGTGATCGGCCCCAAGATCCTCGGCAACGCCACCGACCTGGTCTTCGCGGGGATCGTCGGCCGGCAGATGCCGGCCGGGATCACCAAGGAGCAGGCGCTCGACGGGCTGCGCGCCAAGGGCGAGGACGGCATGGCGGACATGCTGTCCGGCACCGAGTTCACCCCCGGCGAGGGCATCGACTTCGGTGCCGTCGGGGTCGTGGCGCTCTGGGCGCTGGCGGTCTTCGTCCTGGCCGGCCTGCTGATGCTGGTGGCGACGCGGCTGTCGAACCACATCATGAACGGCACCGTGTACCGGATGCGCGAGGAGCTCCAGGACAAGCTGGCGCGGCTGCCGCTGTCGTACTTCGACCGGCAGAAGCGCGGCGAGGTGCTCAGCCGGGCCACCAACGACATCGACAACGTCGGGCAGACGCTCCAGCAGACGATGGGGCAGCTGCTCAACTCTCTGCTGACGATCGTCGGCGTGCTCGCGATGATGTTCTGGATCTCGCCGCTGCTGGCGCTGGTGGCGCTGGTGACGATCCCGGTGTCGGTGGCCGTCGCCGCGAAGATCGGCAAGAAGTCGCAGCCGCAGTTCGTGGCGCAGTGGAAGTCCACGGGTGCGCTCAACGCGCACATCGAGGAGATGTACTCGGGCCACACGCTGGTGAAGGTCTTCGGCCGGCAGAAGGAGTCCGCGGCCGTCTTCGCCGAGCAGAACGATGCGCTGTTCCGGGCCTCGTTCAAGGCGCAGCTGGTCAGCGGCATCATGCAGCCGGTGATGTTCTTCATATCGAACATCAACTACGTGCTGGTGGCGGTCGTCGGCGGTCTGCGGGTGGCCTCGGGCAGCCTGTCGATCGGTGACGTGCAGGCCTTCATCCAGTACTCGCGCCAGTTCTCGATGCCGCTGACGCAGGTCGCGTCGATGGCGAACCTGGTGCAGTCCGGCGTGGCCTCGGCGGAGCGGGTGTACGAGCTGCTCGACGCCGAGGAGCAGGAGCCGGACGTCGCGGTTCCGGAGCGTCCGGAGAAGCTCCGCGGCCAGGTCACGCTGGACAAGGTGGCCTTCCGCTACGAGCCGGACAAGCCGCTGATCGAGAACCTGTCGCTGACCGTCGAGCCCGGCCAGACCGTCGCCATCGTCGGTCCGACGGGCGCAGGCAAGACCACCCTGGTGAACCTGCTCATGCGCTTCTACGAGGTCACCGGCGGCCGGATCGCGCTCGACGGCGTGGACATCTCGAAGATGACCCGCGAGGAGCTGCGCGGCGGCATCGGCATGGTGCTCCAGGACACCTGGCTGTTCGGCGGCACGATCGCGGAGAACATCGCGTACGGGGCCTCGCGCGAGGTCACGCGCGCCGAGATCGAGGAGGCGGCGCGGGCCGCGCACGCCGACCGGTTCGTCCGCACCCTGCCGGACGGCTACGACACCGTGCTGGACGACGAGGGGGCGGGGGTCAGTGCGGGCGAGAAGCAGCTGATCACCATCGCCCGGGCGTTCCTGTCGGACCCGGTGATCCTCGTCCTGGACGAGGCGACCAGCTCCGTGGACACCCGTACCGAGGTGCTGATCCAGAAGGCGATGGCGCGGCTCGCGCACGGCCGTACGTCCTTCGTGATCGCGCACCGGCTCTCCACGATCCGGGATGCGGACGTGATCCTGGTGATGGAGAACGGCTCCATCGTGGAGCAGGGCGCGCACGGGGAGCTGCTGGCGGCGTCGGGCGCGTACGCGCGGCTGTACACGGCGCAGTTCGCGCAGGCGGTCGCCGAGGTCGACTGACCGGACGCGGCCCGGGACCGCCCCGGACGCGGGCGCGGGTACGCGGGCGCGGGTACGCGCGCGGGGGCGGGGCGGGATCCGGCGGAGCCGGACCTGTCCCGCCCCCGCCGTTTCGCCGGGCCGGCCGTCAGTCGAGGTAGCCGCGGAGCTGGTCGGCGAAGGCGTGGTCGCGCAGCTTGCCCAGGGTCTTGGACTCGATCTGGCGGATGCGTTCGCGCGTCACGCCGAAGATGCGCCCTATCTCCTCCAGGGTGCGGGGCCTGCCGTCGGCCAGCCCGTACCGCAGCTGGACGACCTTGCGCTCCCGCTCGCCGAGGGTCGACAGGACCGCCTCCAGGTGTTCGCGCAGCAGGAAGAAGGCGGCGGACTCCATCGGCGAGGCCGCGTCCCCGTCCTCGATCAGGTCGCCGAGGGCGACGTCCTCCTCCTCGCCGACCGGCGCGTGCAGCGAGACCGGCTCCTGCGCGAGGCGCAGCACCTCCAGCACCCGCTCCGGCGTCAGTTCCAGGTGGACGGCGACCTCTTCGGCGGTGGGCTCGTAGCCGCGCTCCTGGAGCATGCGCCGCTGGACGCGCACGACGCGGTTGATGAGCTCCACGACGTGGACGGGGACGCGGATGGTGCGGGCCTGGTCGGCGAGGGCCCGCGACATCGCCTGCCGGATCCACCAGGTGGCGTAGGTGGAGAACTTGTAGCCGCGCGTGTAGTCGAACTTCTCAACGGCCCGGATCAGGCCGAGGTTCCCCTCCTGCACGAGGTCCAGCATCGTCAGGCCACGGCCCACGTACCGCTTGGCGACGGAGACGACGAGCCGGAGGTTCGACTCGATCAGGCGCCGCTTGGCCATCCGCCCCATGACGACGAGCTTGTCCAGGTCGAGGGCGAGCCCCAGGTCCAGGTCGGGGGTGTTGCCCAGCTTCTCCTCGGCGAACAGCCCGGCCTCGACGCGCCGTGCGAGCTCGACCTCCTCGGCGGCGCTGAGCAGCGGGATCCTGCCTATCTCGCGCAGGTACTGCCGGAACAGGTCGGCCGAGGGCCCCGTCGTCCCGGCGGCGCTGTCGCCGCGCCGGCGCTGCTCGGGCACCTGCTCGATCAGCTCCAGCACCTCGGGCTCGTCGCCGTCCCCGGCCCCGG
Source organism: Streptomyces sp. NPDC029014 (assembly GCF_055564695.1). Classification (NCBI taxonomy): domain Bacteria; kingdom Bacillati; phylum Actinomycetota; class Actinomycetes; order Kitasatosporales; family Streptomycetaceae; genus Streptomyces; species Streptomyces sp. NPDC029014. Next base: position 31,232 of record NZ_JBVHVT010000018.1, on the reverse strand, counting down.
CCTCGGCCTCGGCCTCGACCTCGGCCTCGACCTCCTGCCCGCTGCCGGGCTCGGTCTCCGTCCCGGGCTCCGTCCGGGGATCCGTCCCGGGCTCGGGATCGGCCTCGGGCTCCTCGCCCTCCGGGGCCTGGGCCGCGACGGCGGGGACGGGCGGGCTCACGTTGACGGTCAGGATCCGGGTCTGCACGGGGGCGACCTCCAGGGCTCCGAGGACGGTGGCACCGCACCTCAGTGTGGGGTACGGCACATCGTCGCCACGAGGGGCGTGCGGGCACTTTCTGAGCCCGGTGCGTGACCGGATGGTTACCCGCCGGGGGGAACGCCGATGCGGACCGGACGCATGTACGACAAGATCGGCGGCATGTCCGCGTACGAAACCCATGTCACGCTGCACTGCCCGGACGTGGCAGAGCTGGCACGACTCCACGCCTGGGCCGGCGCACGGGGCCTGAAGGTGACCCACATCGTGCTGGCCCGCGGCCGCACGGTGTCGCAGCCGATGCTGACCCTGCCCGACCGCGACGGCCACGAGGCCCTGGTACCGCTGCTGCGTGCGGCCGGCTTCGACCCGGTCCGGGTCAAGGTGGAGACCGTCCCGTGGACCACGGACCGACCGGGCCCGGGCGGCGGCTACTTCGAGCACCACCTCAAGCTGCTGCTCCCCGCCGGCTTCGACCGGGCCGCCCTGGAGGCCCTCGTCACCCCGCACGGGGCGCACCTCTCGTGGAACGCCCGGCGCGCGGCGCAGGACGGCGGGAGCCACGAGCGGTTCGTCACCCAGCGGTACCGGGGTCCCGCGGGGGCGGCCGGGGCGGCGGGAGCCGGCCGGGCCTGCGACGCGCTGGTCGCCGCGCTGGCGGCCGCCGGGTACGACATCCGCTCGGAGGAGAGGGAGTTCGTGCTGCACGACAGCGACCTGTCGGTGGACGACGGATGGATCGAGGAGGGGGTGGCCGCATGAGCGGTACGCCGTGGGAGCCGTCGATCCCGGGCGGACCGGACGACCCGGCGGAGCCGGCCGAGGAGCGGAGGCGGCGCGGGGATTCACCGCCGCGGACCCTGCTGGCGGGCGTGGGGCCGCAGGCACCGTCGGCGGTGGCGTCCGATCCGGCGCTGAAGCACTTCGCCGAGGCGTACCGGCCGCTGGATCCGGCGATCGGGGACCCGGCGGTCCGCGAGGCCTGGCTGCGGGCGCGGCGCACCGCGATGGCGGTCGTCCTGCGCGCCGTCCACGCCTCCGGGTGGGCGCCGTCGCTGGTGCTGCGCGGCAGCATGCTGATGGCGCAGTGGTTCGGGGTCGCTGCTCGGGAGCCGCACGACCTGGACTTCGTCGTGGTCCCCGCCGACTGGCGGATCGAGGAGGACCGCACCGGGCGCATGCTCGACGACATCGCGGCGTCCGCCGAGCGCCTGGCCGGGAATCGGGCCGGGGGGCTGGACATGCCGGCCCAGGGGGCGGTGTCCGAGTACATCTGGACGTACGAGCGCGTCCCGGGCCGGCGGCTGGTGCTGCCCTGGTCCGCACCCGGGCTGCCCGGTGGGCAGGTGCAGCTGGACTTCGTCTTCAACGAGCCGCTGCCGGTGCCCGCCGAGCCGGTGGAGGCGGCCGGGGTGCCGCTGCTCGGCGCCACCCGGGAACTGTCCCTCGCGTGGAAGCTGATGTGGCTCGCCGGGGACCTGTACCCGCAGGGCAAGGACCCCTACGACGCGGTGCTCCTGGCGGAGGGCCGCACCCCGTCGCGCGCGCTGGTGGAGGAGGTGTTCCGGCTGTCCGGCGAGTTCGAGGAGCAGGGACGTACGGTGCGGTTCACGCCCGACGTGTTCGCGTCCTTCGCCCACGTCGACTGGAGCGGCTTCCGCAAGGAGTACCCGACGCTCCGCGTCGACGAGCGGAGCCTCGTGGAGCGGTTGTCGGCCGCCCTGGAACCGGTCTTCGCCCAGGACGGTCAGTGAGCGCCCGGCCGGGGCGGGCGGTGGTGGTGGCAGCTAGCGCACCGGTTCCACTCGGACCGCGCAGACCTTGAACTCCGGCATGCGGGAGACCGGGTCCAGGGCCGGGTTGGTGAGGGTGTTGGCGCGGCCCTCGCCCGGCCAGTGGAACGGCATGAAGACCGTGTCGGCGCGGATGGCGTCCGTGATGCGGGCCGGGGCGACGGCGCGGCCGCGGCGGGAGGTGACCGCGAGCGGGTCGCCGTCGGCCACGCCGATACGGGCCGCCAGGCGCGGGTGGAGCTCCACGAACGCGCCGGGGGCGGCCGCGTTCAGCTCGTCGACGCGGCGGGTCTGGGCGCCCGACTGGTACTGGGCGACCACCCGGCCGGTGGTGAGCAGGAGCGGGTACGCGGCGTCCGGGACCTCGGCCGCCTCGCGGTGGGAGACGGGGACGAAGCGGGCGCGGCCGTCGTCGGTGGCGAACCGGTCCAGGAAGAGCCGCGGCTGCCCCGCGGAGCCCTCGGGGCAGGGCCAGAAGACGCCCTGCTCGGTCTCGATGCGGGCGTAGGAGATGCCCGAGTAGTCAGCCGGGCCGCCGGCAGAGGCGCGCCGGAGCTCCTCGAAGACCTCCTCGGGGGCGGTCGGGAAGCCCTTCTCGACGCCGAGGCGGCCCGCCAGGCCGTGCAGGACCTCCAGGTCGCTGCGGACGCCCGGCGGCGGGGTGAGGGCGCGGCGGCGCAGCAGGACGCGGCCCTCCAGGTTGGTGGTGGTGCCGGTCTCCTCCGCCCACTGGGTGACGGGCAGGACCACGTCGGCGAGGGCCGCGGTCTCGGAGAGGACGACGTCCGCGACGGCCAGGAAGTCCAGGGCGCGGATGCGCTCCTCGACGTGCGCGGCCCGGGGGGCCGACACCACCGGGTTGGAGCCCATCAGGAGCAGGGCCCGGACGTCGGTGCCGAGGGCGTCGAGGAGTTCGTACGCGCTGCGGCCGGGCCCCGGGAGGCTGTCGGGGTCGACGCCCCACACCCCGGCGACGTGGGCACGGGCGGCCGGGTCGGCCAGTTTGCGGTAGCCGGGGAGCTGGTCGGCCTTCTGGCCGTGCTCGCGGCCGCCCTGGCCGTTGCCCTGGCCGGTGAGGCAGCCGTAGCCGGAGAGGGGGCGGCCGGCGCGGCCGGTGGCCAGGCACAGGTTGATCCAGGCGCCGACGGTGTCGGTGCCCTTGGACTGCTGCTCCGGCCCGCGGGCGGTGAGGACCATCGCGGAGGACGGGGTGCAGAACAGCGAGACGGCCTCCCGCAGCTTCGGCACGGGGACGCCGGTGATCCGCTCGACCAGCTCCGGCCAGTGCGCCATCGCGGCCGCGCGGGCCTCCTCCCAGCCGGTGGTGCGCGCGGCGATGAACTCCTCGTCGGTGTGGCCCTCGGCGACGACCAGGTGCAGCAGGCCCAGCGCGAGGGCGAGGTCCGTACCGGGGCGGGGGGCCAGGTGCAGGTCGGCCTGCTCCGCGGTGCGGGTGCGGCGCGGGTCGACGACGATCAGGGTGCCGCCGTTGGCCTTCAGCTCCGTCAGGTAGCGCAGGGCGGGCGGCATGGTCTCGGCGAGGTTGGAGCCGACCAGGACCACGCACCCGGTGCGCGGGACGTCCTCCAGCGGGAACGGCAGCCCGCGGTCCAGGCCGAACGCCCGCTGGTGGGCGGCGGCGGCCGAGGACATGCAGAAGCGGCCGTTGTAGTCGATCTGCGAGGTGCCGAGGGCGACTCGGGCGAACTTGCCGAGCGCGTACGCCTTCTCGTTGGTGAGCCCGCCGCCGCCGAAGACGCCGACCGCGTCCGGGCCGTGGGTGCCCCGGGTGCGGGCGAGGCCCGCCGCGACGGCGTCGAGGGCCTCCTCCCAGGTGGCCGGTTCGAGCCGCCCGGCGTGGGTGCGGACGAGCGGCTCGGTCAGGCGCACCCGGGAGGAGAGCACGGCGGGGGCGGTGCGGCCCTTGCCGCACAGCGCGCCCCGGTTCACGGGGAAGTCGGCCCGCTCCTCCACCGCTGCCGGGTCCGCCCCGTCCGGCGTGGGGCGGAGCTTCATGCCGCACTGCAGCGCGCAGTACGGGCAGTGCGTGGCGGTGGCGGTGCCGGGCGTGTGCATGCTTTCAGCGTGCGGCGGCGGTGTTACGCGGGCCGCCGCCTGACGGTTACACCTGCTGTACGGGCACCTCAGCGCCCCCGCCGCCGCCCGGTGAGGGCTCGGCTTCCGTCACTGCCCGGTCAGGTTCCGCACGGTCAGGCCGGCCGTCCAGCCGCCGTCGACCGCCAGCTCGGCGCCGGTGACGTACGCGGCGGCATCGGAGAGCAGGAAGGCCACCGCGGCGGCCGTCTCCTCGGGCGCTCCGACCCGGCCCAGCGGGGCGCCGGGGAAGTTGCCCGCGCCGGACCGGATGCCGATCTCGGCGGTCATCGGCGTCAGCATCATGCCGGGGTGGACCGAGTTGACCCGGATCCCCGCCTCGGCGAGCTCCACCGCACCGATCTTGGACAGTCCGCGCACGCCCCACTTGGAGGCCCCGTACCCGGCGGTGAGCGCCATGCCGGTGAGGCCGGCCGCGGAGGAGACGTTCACGATGGAGCCGCCGCCGTTCGCCCGCAGCAGCGGGACCGCGGTCCGGATGCCGATGAACACGCCGACCAGGTTGGTCTCGACGACCCGGCGGAAGTACTCGACGCTCTCCTCCTCCAGCAGCGTGCCGGTGGCTATGCCCGCGTTGTTGACGAGCCCGTCGAGCCGGCCGAACTCGGCCACGGCGTGGTCGAGGGCGGCCTGCCAGTCGGCCTCGCTGGTGACGTCGTGCCGCAGGAACCGCGCCGCACCGCCGTGCTCCGCGGCCGTCCGCGCACCCTCCGCCTCCAGCACGTCGGTGATCAGCACCCGGCCGCCGCCCTCCACGACGGCCCGCGCCGCCGCCGCGCCCAGCCCCCGGGCCCCGCCGGTGACCACCACGACCTTGCCGCTCAGATCCACCACTGCCACGCTTCCCACCCCTGACCTCGCCCGAACTGGCCTCGCACCCGACCGACTTCGCACCCGACGGTCCACGGCCGCCCGGCTCGGGCTCCGCGGCCGTGGTCTCCGGCAGCAGCCCGCCCGGCAGCGCCGCGTCAGTCTCGCAGAGCGCCGAGGGCCCGGGGCACGCCCTGCTCCTTCGGCCCGAGGAAGTGCGGCTCCGGCTTGAAAGCCGCGTCCAGGGCCGCCTTGCCCGCCGCGAACACCTCGCGGGTGCCGCCGTAGTACCAGGTCGCGTCGTGCTCGTCGTCCACGCCGACCCCGTACGAGTCCAGACCCGCCGCCTCGCACAGGGCGACGGCCCGGCGTATGTGGAAGCCCTGGCTGATCAGCACCGCCCGATCCACCCCGAATATCTCCCGGGCCCTGACGCAGGAGTCCCACGTGTCGAATCCGGCGTAGTCGCTGACGATGTGCGCGTCCGGCACGCCGTGGCCCGTGAGGTACGTCCGCATCGCGCCCGGCTCGTCGTACTCGGTGCGGCTGTTGTCCCCGGTGACGAGGACGACCTTGACCTTGCCGGCGCGGTACAGCTCCACGGCCGCGTCGAGCCGGCGGGCCAGGTACGGCGTCGGCCTGCCGTTCCACAGCCCGGCCCCGAACACCATCGCCACCTCGGCCGCCGGGGCGTCCGCCGTGCCGCGCAGCCGGTCCGCGGCCACCGCGTGCGTCCACGTCGAAGGCAGCAGGGCCAGCACGCAGCCCGCCATCACCGCCTGCACGGCCCGCCGCCGGCCGCGCACCCCGCGCGGCAGCGACGGCCGCAGCAGCGCCGCCGCCCGCCGCGCCCGGTCCCGCATCCCCGTCCTCCCCGTCCTCCCCGTCCTCCCCGTGGTCCCCGTCCTCCCCGTGGTCCCCGTGGTCCTCGTGGTCTTCATGTCCTGTCCCCCCAGCCGCGCTCGCCCCGGACGCCCTGTCCGCGTGCCCTGTCCGGGTGCCCTGCGGTCCTCCGCACACACCGTTCGCACAGATTGACGATCGAGTCCGCGGCCCGGGTTCCCCCCACCCCCTCTTTCACTCGTACGAATGACCGAGTGAGCAGCTTGAAAAAACCCGTCATCCCGGCGCAACGCCCCTGCAACCTGCACCCCGCAGGATCGGTTCATGACGGAGCCGGTGCACCCTCCCGAGTCCCCATCCCTCCCGCTTCCCGCCGCCACGGCCGCTGAGCTGCTGAACCGGATCACCGCCCAACTCGGCACGCAGCTGCGCGGACTGAGACCGCCGGGGGCCCGGTCCCACGGAGTCCACGCATGCACCCCACCCTCGTCGCCGTCGCCCACGGCAGCCGCGACCCGCGCGCCCTCCCCACCGTCCAGGCCCTGGTCGAGCGGATCCGCGAACTGCGCCCCCGCCTCGACGTCCGGCTCGGCCACGTCGAGCTGAACCGGCCGCTGCTCGCCGACACCCTGCGGCGCACCCCCGGCCCGGTCGTCCTCGTCCCCCTCCTCCTCGGCCGCGGGTACCACGTCAAACGGGACCTCCCCGCGGCCGCGGCCCGGCACGCCGACGCCCGCGTCGCCGCCCCGCTCGGCCCGCACCCGCTGCTCGTCGAGGCCCTGCACGAGCGCCTCCTGGAGGCCGGCTGGAACCCGGACGCCCACACCGCAGTCGTGCTCGCCGCGGCCGGCTCCCGCGACCCCGACGCGGCGGCCGACACCCGGCGCACCGCCGCCCTGCTGTCCGAGCGCCTCGGCGGGACGGCCGTCGTCGCGGCCTACGCCTCCGCCGCGGCGCCCGCCGTGCCCGACGCGGTCCGCGCCCTGACCGCCCGCGGCCACCACCGGGTCGCCGTGGCCTCGTACTTCACCGCGCCGGGCCGCTTCGCCGCGCAGAGCGCCGCCGCCGCGACCGGACCGGCGGCCGCCCCGCTCGGCGACCACCCGGCCCTGGCCCGCCTCGTCCTGCGGCGCTACGACCAGGCCCTGGCCGCCCCGACGGCCGGGACCCCGCTGGAACTCGCCACCGCCTGAGGACGGGCGGCGCCGGATTCCTCGGATTGTCGGCGTCTGCGGTTACCGTCGGAGCATGGAAGGCATGGCAGGCACCTCACCCGTCCGTCCGCACGACCCCGCCGACCCCGCAGGCCCCGCAGGCCCCGGGGGCCCCGGAGACTCCTACTCCGCTGCCGACACCGAGCGCTGGGCCCCCGAGCCCGACAAGCGCCCGGGCCGGACGGCCTTCCAGCGCGACCGCGCCCGCGTGCTGCACTCGGCCGCGCTGCGCCGCCTCGCCGGGAAGACACAGGTCGTCACGCCCGGCAGCCGCTCGTACGACTGGGACGCCAGCCCCCGCACCCGCCTGACGCACTCCCTGGAGTGCGCCCAGGTCGGCCGCGAGCTCGGCGCGGCCCTCGGCTGCGATCCCGACCTGGTGGAAGCGGCCTGCCTCTCGCACGACATGGGCCACCCGCCCTTCGGGCACAACGGCGAGGAAGCGCTGAACGAGTTCGCCAAGGACTGCGGCGGCTTCGAGGGCAACGCGCAGTCGCTGCGCCTGCTGACCCGGCTGGAGCCGAAGCGGTTCACGGCCGATCCGACGACCGGCGGGCCCGTCAGCGTCGGCCTCAACCTCACCCGGGCCTGCCTGGACGCCGCCACCAAGTACCCCTGGGCCCGCGGCGGCCACCCCACCGACCCCGACTCGGTCAAGTTCGGCGCGTACGAGGACGACCTGCCCGTCTTCGCGTGGCTGCGCCGCGGCGCGCCCGCCGGCCGCAAGTGCTTCGAGGCCCAGGTCATGGACTGGTCGGACGACGTCGCGTACTCCGTCCACGACTTCGAGGACGGCCTGCACGCCGGGCACATCGACCCCAACCTGCTGTTCGCCGAGCCGGAACGCGCCGCGATCCGACAGGTCGCCATCGGCCGGTACGTCCCCGCCGACACCGACCCGGAGGAGCTGCGCGAGGCCCTCGACCGGCTGATGGAGCAGGAGTGGTGGCCGCACGGCTACGACGGCTCGGCCGTCGCCCAGGCCCGCCTGAAGGACGCCACGAGCCAGCTGATCGGCCGGTTCTGCCTGGCCGCCGAGGGCGCCACCCGCGCGACGTACGGCTCGGGCCGGCTGACCCGGTACGCGGCCGAGCTGGTCGTGCCGCGCGAGGCGCGCAACGAGTGCGCGGTCCTCAAGGCCGTCGCCGACCTGTACGTGATACAGCGTGACGAGCAGGAGCGGCTGCGCGCCGACCAGCGCATCGTCCTGGCCGAACTCGCCGAGGCGCTGCTCGCCCGCGCGCCCGAGGGCCTCGACCCCCAGTTCCGTGCGATCTTCGACGGGGCCCCGGACGACAAGGCCCGCAAACGCGCCGTCATCGACCAGATCGCGTGCCTGACCGACGCATCGGCGCGCTCCCTGCACGCCCGGCTCACCCGCCGCACCCTCCGCACCGAAGGGTGATCCGATCGGGCCACTCCCCCTTCACGCGGCAGGCTCGGTGCGGGACGCTCGCATGTGGTCGCAAGTGGCGGTGAGGTTATGAGGAGGCATCAGGTGGTCGACGCACACCGGACGTACGTCATCGTGGGCGCGGGTCTGGCCGGGGCCAAGGCGGCGGAGACGCTGCGCTCCGAGGGGTTCACGGGGCGGGTGATCCTGATCGGCGACGAGCGCGACCACCCGTACGAACGGCCCCCGCTGTCCAAGGGCTACCTCCAGGGCAAGGAGGAGCGCGACAGCGTCTTCGTCCACGAGGCGTCCTGGTACGCCCGCGCCGACGTCGAGCTGCACCTCGGCCAGCCCGCGGTGCACCTCGACCGGGAGGCGAAGAAGGTCGTCCTCGGCGACGGCACCGCCCTGCAGTACGACAAGCTGCTGCTCGCCACCGGGGCCGAACCGCGCCGCCTGGACATCCCGGGCACCGGCCTGGCCGGGGTGCACCACCTGCGCCGGCTGGCGCACGCCGAGCGGCTGCGGGCGGTCCTGGCCGGCCTCGGCCGGGACAACGGGCACCTGCTGATCGCGGGCGCCGGCTGGATCGGCCTGGAGGTGGCCGCCGCTGCCCGCGGGTACGGGGCCGAGGTCACCGTGGTCGAGCCGCTGGCCACCCCGCTGTACGGAGTGCTCGGGCCGGAGATCGGCCGCCTCTTCGCCGACCTGCACGCCGAGCACGGCGTCCGCTTCCATTTCGAGACCCGCCTCACCGAGATCGTCGGGCACGACGGCATGGTGCTCGCCGCCCGCACGGACGGCGGTGAGGAGCTCCCGGCGCACGCCGTGCTCGCCGCGATCGGCGCCGCCCCGCGCACGGCGTTGGCGGAGACCTCCGGCCTGGCGCTCGTCGACCGGGAACACGGCGGCGGCATCGCGGTGGACGCCTCGCTGCGCACGTCGGACCCGGACATCTACGCGGTCGGGGACGTGGCCGCCGCCCACCACCCGCTGCTGGGGACCCGGCTCCGCGTCGAGCACTGGGCGAACGCCCTCAACGGCGGCCCGGCCGCCGCGCGGTCCATGCTCGGGCAGGAGATCAGCTACGACCGGGTGCCGTACTTCTTCTCGGACCAGTACGACGTCGGCCTGGAGTACTCGGGGTACGCCCCGGCGGGCGGCTACGACCAGGTCCTCATCCGCGGCGACGCGGCCAAGCGGGAGTTCATCGCGTTCTGGCTGTCGGACGGGCGGGTGCTGGCCGGCATGAACGTGAACGTGTGGGACGTCACGGACGACATCCAGGCCCTGATCAGGTCGAAGGCGCCGGTCAACCGCGAGGACCTTGCGGATCCTTCGGTTCCGCTCAGCTCGCTGGTGGCGGGCCGGGGCGCCTGAGGGTTTTCCCGCGTCCGGCCGTAGACTTCACGGGTGGCAGGACGGATCAACGACGACGACGTGAAGGCGGTACGGGACGCGGTCCCGATCGACGCCGTGGTCTCCGACTACCTGCAGCTGCGCAACGCCGGCGGCGGCAACCTCAAGGGACTGTGTCCCTTCCACGACGAGAAGTCCCCGTCCTTCCAGGTCAGCCCCAGCAAGGGCCTCTACCACTGCTTCGGCTGCCAGGCGGGCGGGGACACCCTCGACTTCATCATGAAGATCGACCACCTGTCGTTCTCGGAGGCGGTCGAACGGCTGGCCGCCCAGGCGGGCATCACCCTGCGCTACGAGGAGGGCGGCTACACCGCGGGCACCAGCGGCCGCGGCGAGCGGATCCGGCTGGTCGAGGCGCACAAGGCGGCCGCCCAGTTCTACATCGACCAGCTGAACGGTGCCGAGGCGGAGATCGCCCGCAGGTTCCTGGCCGAGCGGGGTTTCGACCAGGGCGCGGCCACGTACTTCAGCGTCGGCTACAGCCCGGCCGGCTGGGACCACCTGACCCGCTTCCTGCGCGGCAAGGGCTTCACCGACCGCGAGCTGATCACCTCCGGCCTGTCCCAGGACAGCCGCAGCGGCAAGCCCATCGACCGCTTCCGCGGCCGGCTCATGTGGCCGATCCGCGACATCAGCGGCGAGGTGGTCGGCTTCGGCGCGCGCAAGCTGCGCGAGGACGACAACGGCCCCAAGTACCTGAACACGCCCGAGACGCCGATCTACAAGAAGTCCCAGGTGCTGTACGGCATCGACCTGGCGAAGAAGGAGATCGCGCGGACCTCGCGGGCGGTGGTCGTCGAGGGCTACACCGACGTGATGGCCTGCCACCTGGCGGGGGTCACCACCGCGATCGCGACCTGTGGCACCGCCTTCGGCGGCGAGCACGTCAAGATCCTGCGCCGGTTGCTGATGGACAACGCGACCGCCGAGGTGATCTTCACCTTCGACGGTGACGCGGCCGGTCAGAAGGCCGCGCTGCGCGCCTTCGAGGACGACCAGAAGTTCGCCGCCGAGACCTCGATCGCCATCACCCCGGGCGGCATGGACCCCTGCGACCTGCGCCTGGCCCAGGGCGACGGGGCCGTGTCCGCGCTGGTGGAGTCCCGCACCCCGCTGTTCGAGTTCGCGCTGCGGCACATCGTGGCCCGGCACAACCTGGAGAACCCGGCGGGCCGAGCGGCCGCCCTCGACGAGGCCGCCCCGGTCGTCGCCGGCATCAAGAACATCGCGATCCAGCACGAGTCGGCGGTCCAGCTGGCGGGCATGCTCGGCATCCGCGACGAGCAGTTCGTGGTCAAGCGGGTCGCGCAGCTGGCCCGCTGGGCGCGCGAGCGCGGCGGGCGTCCGGGCGCCGGGGACCGGCCTCCGGCCGCCGCCGCGGGCCGCCCGTACGAGGCCGTGCAGGCGCCGGCCGCCCCCGCGGGCGGTCCCGCGCTCAACCTGCGCAACCCGGTCCACGTGACGGAGCGCGAGCTGCTGAAGCTGGCCCTGCAGCGGCCCGAGCTGGTCTCGCCGGCCTTCGACGCGTACGGGGTGGACGAGTTCACCGCCCCGCCGTACGGGGCGGTCCGCCAGGCGATCCTGGACGCGGGCGGCGTCTCGCTCGGCGGCGACGACTACCTGGCCCGGGTCCGCGCCGCGGCGCCGAACGACACCGTCCGCGCGCTGGTCACCGAACTGGCGGTGGAGGCCATCCGCTCCCGGACGGTCGACGAGGCCTACGCCGGGGTCCAGCTGGTCCAGGTCCGACTGCGCGCGGTCGACCGCCGGGTCCACGAGATCACCGGCACCATGGCCCGGCTGGGCGTACAGGCGCCGCCGGAGCAGCTGGCGGCGGTCCAGGAAGAGCTGTGGGTCCTCCAGCAGTACGGCCAGCGGCTGCGCAACCGCGGCGCCGAGGGGCTGTAACCACCTCGGGAGCGGTCGCTGCGGCCCGACCCGTACGGTCCGGCGCGGGTGAGGTCGGCCCGGCGCGGTCGGCCCGGCGCGGTCAGCCCGGCGGCAGGGGCCGACCCGGCGACCGGCGGCCGAGCCAGTCCCCGCCGGGTATCTCCGTGCCCGACGCGCGCAGCCTGCGGGCCAGCGGCGGGGCCGCCAGGTAGACCCAGGCGGGGGTGCGCGTACCGTCCGGGCGGACCGCGTCGCAGCGGACCCGGTCGTACACGTTCACCGGCAGGCCGGGACCGTGGAACTCCTCCAGCCGGTCCAGTTCGGCCAGCAGCGTCGCGTACGCACCCGGTGCCGCGGTGATCAGCTCGCCCACGACCTCCGCCCCCTCCTGCCGGACGGCGTACGGGTAGCCGGGGCCGTCGTACAGCAGCACGCCGGGCAGCCGGGCGGGGTCCTCGGCCGCGGTGCGGCCGCTCAGGAACAGGCCGTGGTTGACCTCGCCGGGCCGCAGGGTGCCGTACACGAAGAAGGGCAGCTCGGCGCCCACCGGGCCGCCGCCACCTCCGCCGATCGCTGATGTCACGGGCCCTCCGTCTCGTCTCCCCGGACCTCGTCCCGGACTCCCCCGGGCCCCTCCACGGTACGCACCGCCGTCACCCGGACGGGCCCGGTCCCCCGGTCGGCCGAATCGGGGGCCATGAGCTGCGGGAACGTCGACCGCGTCGACTCAGCTGACGCGGCATCAGCAGGCGGTGGCCCGCGCGGAGGGGGTACCACGGGAGCACGACCTCGTGTCTCCACGACCCCGGGTCGCCAGGAGCCCGTGTCCCCAGGAGCCGCCATGCGCCGTCGCACCGCCCACGTGCTCACCGTCACCGCGCTCACCGCCGCCGCGTTCGCCGGCCCGGTCGCCGGTGCGGTCGCGGGTGGCACCACGAGCGGGGCCGCGCGCGGGACCGCCGCCGCGGGCCCCGGCAGGGCCGGCTCCGCCCCGGGCGACTTCGCCGTACTGGAGGTCTGGCCCACGTCGGCCGCCCCGGGGGGCACGATCACCGCCAACACCACGGCGTGCGGGCCGGGCGGGCGCGCCGACGGCGACGCCACCATGGTCGGCGGCGGCCGCTTCAGGCTGGTGCCCGGCACCCACGAGGAGGTGGTCGTCGGGCAGTTCCAGGTCGCCCGCGACACCCGACCGGGCACGTACAGCATCGGCGCGACCTGCACCGACGGGAAGTACGCCACCGGAGACCTGGTCGTCACCGCACGCGGCCCGCAGGGCCACGTGGCAACCGGGGTGGGTGGTGGGACGACCACCACCGCGAAACCCGTCCGGATCACGGCGGGAGCGGCCCTGCTGGCCGCGGCCGCCGTCGGCGGTACCTGGCTCCTGCGTCGCCGGGCGAGCGGCACGCGGAGCTGACGGGCGCCCACCGCGGCTGCGGCCGCGGTCCGACCGGTACCGCCCCCCGTCGCCCGCCCCGCGAGGTCCCCCCGTTCGCGGGGCCGGGCGACGGCTCACACGCAGGGCCGCCGTACACGGCCGTACACCAAGGGGGCATTGCATGGGCGCCAGCCAGGCCGGCCGCGGCGGGCTCGTCGCGCTCACCGCCTGCATCGGCATCTGGCTCGTCGGCACCGGCTCCGGCGAGCCGGTCGGGCCCCCGCTGCCCTCCCCCGCCGAGGCCCTGAGCGGCGGCGGGCAGGCGCACTACCCGGGCAGCATCGATCCGCTGGCCGGATCCCCGCCGACCCGGATCCGGATCCCGTCCATCCGGGTGGACGCCCCGCTGACCGGGCTCGGCCTGGCCCGCGACGGGAGTCTCGAAGTGCCGCCGCCGGCCCGGCGCGACCTGGCGGGCTGGTACCGGGACGGCACCACCCCGGGCGCCGTGGGCACGGCGGTCGTCGTCGGCCACGTGGACCACGCCTCCGGGCCGGCGGTGTTCTACCGGCTGGGCGCGCTGCACCGCGGGGCGACCGTCGAGGTGCCGCGCGCGGACGGGCGGACGGCCGTGTTCACCGTCCACGCGGTCGAGGTGTACGACGCGCAGCACTTCCCGGACGCGCGCGTGTACGGGCCCTCACCGCGCGCCGAGCTCCGGGTGATCACCTGCGGCGGGGGCTTCTCGCCCCGGACCGGATACCGGGGGAACGTGGTGGTCTTCGCCCACCTGACGGGCACGTACTGACGGTCCGGACGCGGACGGTGCCCTCAGCCCCACTGCTCGATGCCGAGCTTGACCACGAGGGCCCCGACCACGGTCAGCAGCACCCCGCGGACGAAACCGCTCCCCTTCTTCAGCGCCATCCGCGCCCCGATCATGCCGCCGGCCAGGTTGAAGACCGCCATCAGGGCGGCCAGCTGCCACAGCACCATCCCCTGGTAGGCGAACATCGCGAGCGCGCCCGCGTTCGTGCACACATTGACGATCTTGGCAGTCGCCGAGGCGGTGACCAGGTCGAGGTGGAGCAGTGCGGTCAGGGCGAGGACCAGGAAGGTACCCGTCCCGGGGCCGATGAGCCCGTCGTAGAAACCGATGCCGAGCCCGGCGAGCCCGATGGCGAGCAGTACCCGCTGCCGACTGACCGCGGCGGCCGCGGGGACGGCGCCGAACGCGGGCCGGAAGGCGACGAAGGCGCCGACGACCAGGAGCACCAGCATGATCATCGGGCGCAGGGCGTCCTTGCTGATCCCGCCGGCCAGCGCGGCGCCGCCCATGGATCCGGCAAGGGCCGCCAAACCGATCCGGACCGCGAGCCCCACGTCCACCGGCGCCTTGCGCGCGTACGCCACGGCCGCACCCGTGGTCCCGACGACGGCGACGGCCTTGTTGGTGCCGAGCACCGTTGCGGGGTGGGCGTTCGGCAGGCCGAGCAGCAGGGCCGGCAGGAGCAGCAGTCCGCCGCCGCCCACCACCGCGTCGATCCAGCCGGCTGCGGCGGCGGCCGCGCACAGGACGATGAGCATGGTCGTTGACATGTCAGGCACACGATGACCCTAAGGACTGGTTCGGTGCAACGGCCATCGATCCCCGAAAACTTGCGCAAAGGTTGAGCTTCGCCCGTGTCGCAACCCCGGCCCCGCCCCGCCCCGGCCCCGGCCCCGGCGGCCCGGACCGGGGCCCGCGGGGCCTCACCGCCCGTCGGCCCGCGCGCTGAGGTGGGCGTTCCGTTCGGGTAACAAGCGCGATGCCGAGGGGAAACAGCCTCCCCCCACGCTCGTGTCATGACCTCGGAGCAACAGCGTGTGGTGGTGATCGGCGGCGGCCTCGCGGGCCTCAGGCTCGCGCAGCGGCTGGGCGCGAGCCCGGCCGTGCGGGTCACCGTCCTCGGCGAGGAGACGCACGTCCCGTACAACCGGGTGCTGCTCGCCGAGGTCCTCGCCGGGCGGTACGCGCCGGAGGTCGCCGCCCTTCCGGATCCCGGCCCGGCGCTGCGGCGGGGGGTGCGGGCGGTCCGGATCGACCGGGCCTCCCGGACGGTGCACTGCGACGACGGCACCACGGAGCAGTACGACGCCCTGGTCCTGGCCACGGGCTCGAACGCCGTGCTGCCGCCGCTGCGCGGACTCTTCGAGCCCGGCGGCACCGCCGGAGGCGGGGCGGCCTCCCGGGAGGGCCGGGAACTCCCGGACGGGGTCCACGCGTTCCGGACCATGGACGACTGCCTGGCGCTGTCGGCGGCCGCGACGGCCGGGCCGGGCGTGCGCGCGGTGGTCATCGGCGGTGGCCTGCTCGGCGTGTCCGCGGCCCGCGCGCTGGCCGAGCGGGGCGCCCAGGTCGTCCTGGCCCAGCAGGGCGAGCGCCTGATGGAACGCCAGCTCGACGCGGAGGCCTCGGCCCTGCTGCACACCCATCTGACCGCCCTCGGCATCGAGATCCACACCGAGTGCCGGGTCCGCGGACTGAGCACCTCCCCCCACCCCGGCCCCGCAGACGGCGCCGGCTCAGGCCGCCGGGTCACCGCCGTCGAGCTCGCCGACGGCTACCGCCTGGACGCCGACCTCGTCGTCCTGGCCTGCGGCGTCCGCCCCCGTACCGGCCTGGCCCGGGCCGCCGGGCTCACCGTCCGCACCGGCATCGTCGTCGACGACCGGCTCCGGACCGACGACCCGCGCATCCACGCCGTCGGCGACTGCGCCGAGCACGCCGGCCGTGTGTACGGCCTGGCCGGCGCCGCACTGGAGCAGGCCGACTCCCTCGCCGCCCTGCTGACCTCCACCGCCCCGCCCGCGCCCGGCTACACCGGAACCCGCGCCCTGACCCGCCTGACCCTCGCGGCCGGCGGCACCGGCCCGCTCGACCTCGCCGCCTTCGGCGAGACCACCCCGCTCCCCGGGGACGACGTGGTCCGACTCTCGGACGCCACCCGCCGGACCTACCGGAAGGTCGTCGTCCGCGGCGACCGGCTCGTCGGCGGCGTCCTCCTCGGCGAGCTCTCCAGCGTCGGCGCCCTCGCCCGCAGCTGGGAGGACGAGGAAGTCCTGACCGATCTGTTCCACCTGCTCACCGACGACGGAGGCTCCTGATCATGGCCGCATCCACGCCCACCCCCGCCATCGTGCTCATCGGCCACGGCATGGTCGGCCAGCGCTACCTGGAGGCGCTCGCCGAGCGCGGGGCCACCGCCACGCACCGGATCACCGTGCTGTGCGAGGAGCCCCGGCCCGCCTACGACCGGGTCCACCTCACCTCGTACTTCTCCGGCAGCAGCCCCGAGGACCTCTCCCTCACCCCTGCCGGCTTCATGGAGCAGCACGGCATCGACCTCCACCTCGGCGACCCGGCCGAGAGCATCGACCGCGGGGCCCGTACCGTCACCTCCCGCTCGGGGCGGGTGTTCCCGTACGACGTGCTCGTCCTGGCGACCGGCAGCTACCCCTTCGTGCCGCCCGTGCCCGGCAAGGACGCCCCCGGCTGCTTCGTCTACCGCACCGTCGAGGACCTCCTCGCCATCGAGGAGTACGCCGCGACCCGCACGTCCGGAGCGGTCGTCGGCGGCGGCCTGCTCGGCCTGGAGGCCGCCGGCGCCCTCAAGGGGCTCGGGCTGACCACCCGGATCGTGGAGTTCGCGCCGCGCCTGATGCCCGTGCAGGTCGACGAGGGCGGCGGCGCGGCCCTGCTGCGCACGATCGAGAACATGGGCCTGACCGTGCACACCGGTGTCGGCACCCAGGAGGTCCTCACCGGCGAGGACGGCCGGGTCAGCGCAATGCTGCTCTCCGACGGCTCCACCGTCGACACGGAACTCGTCGTCTTCTCCGCCGGTGTCCGCCCCCGCGACCAGCTCGCCCGCGACGCGGGTCTGACGGTCGGCGAGCGCGGCGGCATCGCCGTCGACTCGCGCTGCCGCACCTCCGACCCGCGCGTCTACGCCGTCGGCGAGTGCGCCCTGGCCGCCGACGGCCGGGTGTACGGCCTGGTCGCCCCCGGCTACGAGATGGCCGAGACCGCCGCCGAGGACCTGCTGGGCCGGGAGAAGGAGTTCACCGGCGCTGACCTGTCCACCAAGCTCAAGCTGCTCGGTGTGGACGTGGCCTCGTTCGGCGATGCGCACGGCACCGCCGCGGACAGTCTCGACGTCGTCTACTCCGACTCCCGCTCGGGCGTCTACAAGAAGCTGGTCGTCTCCCCCGACGGGGTGCTGCTCGGCGGGGTCCTGGTCGGCGACGCCGACGCGTACGGGCTGCTGCGCCCGCTCACCGGCAGCGTCCCGCCCGTCAGCCCGGACCAGCTGGTGCTGCCCGCGGGGCTGTCCCCCGCCGCGCAGCTCGGCCCGTCCGCGCTCCCCGACACGGCGGTCATCTGCTCCTGCCACAACGTCACCAAGAAGGCGATCACCGCCTGCGCCACCCTCCCCGAGGTCAAGAAGTGCACCAAGGCGGGCACCGGCTGCGGCGGCTGCGTCAAGGTGATCGAGCAGCTGCTGCCCGCCTCCGCCGACAAGGGCCTGTGCGGCTGTTTCCCGTTCACCCGCGCCGAGCTGTACGAGATCGTCCGCACCCGGCGGCTGACCTCGTACCAGCAGCTCCTGGACGGCCACGGCCGGGAGGAGGCCCGCGGCGGCGACGGCTGCGAGGTCTGCAAGCCGGCCGTCGGCTCGATCATCGCCTCGCTCGCCCCCACCCTCGGCGCGAGCGGGTACGTCCTCGACGGCGAGCAGGCCTCCCTCCAGGACACCAACGACCACTTCCTCGCGAACCTCCAGCGCAACGGCTCGTACTCGGTCGTCCCGCGCATCCCCGGCGGCGAGATCACCCCGGACAAGCTCATCGTGATCGGCGAGGTCGCCCGGGACTTCGGCCTCTACACGAAGATCACCGGCGGGCAGCGCATCGACCTCTTCGGGGCGAGCGTGGACCAGCTCCCGCGGATCTGGGCCCGGCTCGTCGACGCCGGCTTCGAGTCCGGGCACGCGTACGGCAAGGCGCTGCGGACCGTGAAGTCCTGCGTGGGCCAGACCTGGTGCCGCTACGGGGTCCAGGACAGCGTGCGGATGGCCATCGACCTGGAGCTGCGCTACCGGGGCCTGCGCGCCCCGCACAAGCTCAAGTCGGCGGTCTCCGGCTGCACCCGCGAGTGCGCGGAGGCGCAGAGCAAGGACTTCGGCGTGATCGCGACCGCGAACGGCTGGAACCTCTACGTCGGCGGGAACGGCGGGGCCGTCCCGCGCCACGCCGACCTCCTGGCCCAGGACCTGTCCGACGCCGAACTGGTCCGCCTCATCGACCGGTTCCTGATGTTCTACATCCGCACCGCGGACCGGCTGGAGCGGACCTCCACCTGGCTGGACCGGCTGGAGGGCGGCCTGGACCACCTGCGGGACGTCGTGGTGCACGACTCCCTCGGGCTGTGCGGGGAGCTGGAGTCGCTGATGGCGGACCACGTCGCGAACTACCGCGACGAATGGGCCGAGACCTTGGAGGACCCGGAACGGCTGCGCCGGTTCGTCTCCTTCGTCAACGCGCCCGGGGCCCCGGACCCGACCGTCCGGTTCGTGCCCGAACGTGACCAGGTCAAGCCCGACCTGGCGATCCTGACCGGCCGGCAGCCGCTGGAAGCCGTGGGAGGCACCCGATGACCGTGGAACTGCAGGTGGACGAAGGCTGGCTGACGGTGTGCGAGCTGTCCGACATGATCCCGGGGCGGGGGGTGGCGGTGCTGCTGCCCGACGGCAGCCAGGCCGCGGTGTTCCTCGGCCGCTCGGGCTGGACGTACGCCATCGACAACCGGGACCCCTTCACGGGCGCGGCGGTGCTGTCCCGGGGGCTGGTCGGGTGCGTGGAGGGGCAGCCCTTCGTGGCCTCGCCTCTGCTCAAGCAGCGTTTCGACCTGGAGTCGGGTCGCTGCCTGGACGACGAGGAGGTGTCGGTGCGGACCTATCCGGTGCGGACCGCCGTGACCTCGGCCGCGGTGGCCTAGGCGCACGGACCCGCGGCGGCCCGGGCGGCGGCGGCGCCGCGCAGCATCCGGTGGTCGGAGACCAGGGGGTCGAGGGGCAGGGAGTCGCCCCGGGGGGTCGTGAAGTGGCAGGTGGAGAAGAAGATGTAGTCGATCTTCTTCTCGTACCAGGTGGGCTCGCCGGAGCGGCACAGCGGGTCCGACCCCGCCGTCGACCCCGCCGTGCAGACGGCGGGGTCGAAGAAGTCGGTGTCGGTCTCGTCGGCCTCCAGGAAGACGCCCTGCCCGCCGTCGCCGACGGACGGGTCGTAGAAGTGCGTCAGGGTGCTGCTGCGCGGCGAGTGGTTGAAGTCGCCGCCGAGCACCACGGGTACGCCCTCGGCCTCCCAGGCCTCGGCCCGGGAGGCCAGCTCCTGCGCTTCGGGGGCGGCGAGCGTGCCGTCGTCCCAGTACAGGTGGACGGAGCAGGCCCAACTGGCGCGGCCCCGGAGCAGGCTGCGCACGCAGGGCACGGTGATGGGCTCGCTCTCCCCGCCGACGGTGAGGTCGAGTTCGACGCTGTCCGTGACCGACCCCTTCACCAGGACCGCGTTGCCGTAGTCGGCGCCGCCGCAGACGGACGCCCGGCCCGCGAGGGTGGCGGCGTAGGAGCCCTCGAAGCCGAGCGGGGCGAGCCGGCGGAGGATCTCGTCGTACTGGGGGCGGCAGACCTCCTGGAGGAAGACCTGGTCGGCGTTCCAGGTGGCGACCGCGGCCTGGGCGACGACGCTGTCGATCCGCCGCTGGTCGTCGTACGGGGCGGCGCCGCACATGTTGCCGCAGATGTTGTAGCTGACGAAGCGGAGGGCGGGCGCCGAGTCGGGGGTGACCGTGTCGGCCCGGGCGGGTGACGCCGGGACCGCGGCCCCGGCGAGCGCGAGGGCCAGGACCAGGGCCAGGACGGGGGCGAGGGCGGGAACCGGGGCAGGGATGATCCGGCCGGCCGCGGGCACGCGGGGGCACAGGGGACCACGGCGCATGGGGGCACTCCACGGCGGCGGGGGCGGGCGGGCTTCGGTGCCGCGTGACTACCCCGCCGCCGGTGCGGTCCCGCCGGGTGGGCCCCGGCGTACGGGAGCACGCCGGAGGGCCCGGGGGGCATTGCGAACCCCGGGCCCTCTCGGCGTGCTCCGGTCGTCCCGGCGGGCGGTACTGCCGGTCCCGGGCCGGGCGCCGGTGCCGGGCGCCGGTGCCGAGCCAGCGCCGCTGCCGAGCCGGGCGCCGGTGCCGACCCACCCGTCGCCGCCGGGCCGCCCGGTCAGGCGGCCGAGCGGAGCCGCAGCGCGGCGAGCGGGACGAAGCCCGTGCCGCCCTCACGGTGCAGCGGGGCGTCCGACCCGGCCAGCCGCCGGTGCAGGGCCAGCGCGATCCGTTCGCCCATCGCCTTGGCCCGCTCGGCGACGGGGCCCCGGTGCCGCCCGTCCACGGCCGCGTGCCAGAGCTGCACCCAGCGGCCGAAGTCCTCGGCGGTCATGGCCCGCGCGGCGTGCAGCGCGGCGTGCGGGGCGAAGGGGTCGCGGTCGTACGAGGCGCTGCGGAACAGGGCCCGCTCCCAGAAGTCGGCGATCCGGGGCAGGTGGACGTCGAGGTCCGTGCCGGCGATCTGCGTGAAGAACGGGCCGATCCGCCCGTCGGCGAAGGCGGCCGTGTAGAAGCGGCGCAGCACGACCTCGAGGTCGGCGCGGCCGCGGATGTCGTGGTCGGCGGCGGAGGGGTCCATGGCCCCAGCATCCTCCCCGATGCGGGGGCCGGCCAGGGGCTCAAGGTCCCGATGCGTCCGGAATACGGTCCCGTCGTGCACGGTACCTCGGGCCCGGGATTCGTCACGCACAGCGCACGGACGACGCTGCCGCGGTGCTGGACACGGCCTTCCGGACCGCACACCCGTGTGGCTTGAAATCGCCGTTGGAATACGGATCTCGCGCCGGATTCCGAACGCCGAGGACCGGATATCGGTGCACACTGCACCCGGAACGGGCCTCGCGCGAACCTCCGGGCGGCTCCGGAGCGGAACGCCGCGCCCCCGTACCCGGGCTCCCTCGGCCCGGGTACGGGGCTGCGCGGGACGCTACGAGGCCACCGCGCCGCCCTTGAGCAGCGCGGCCCCGAGGGGCGTCACCGTGTGCAGGACGGCGTTCCCCCGGCGCAGGGTGGTCACCAACCCGGCTTCGCGCATCACGCAGGCGTGCTGGCTCGCGGAGGCCAGCGAGACCCCGGCCCGGCGGGCGAGCTCGCTGGTGGTGGCGCCGTCGCCGATGGCCCGCAGCACCACCGACCGGGTGTGCCCGACGAGCTTGCCCAGGGTGCGCTGGCGCTGCTCCTCCAGGGGGCGAATCGATTCGCTTCCGGTGGGCGCCGAGGCCAGCTGCGCCGCCGCCGGGTAGACCAGCACCGGCGGCAGCTCCGGGTCGTGCAGGGTGACGGCGGTGCGCCGGCAGAAGAACGACGGCTGGAGCAGCAGCCCGCGCCCGCGCAGCCACACGTCGCGGTCCACGGGGTAGTCGCATTCCAGGACGGGGGCGCGCCAGCGCAGCATGGGCGGCAGCGAGGCCAGCAGCTCGTCCGCGCCGCCGTCCAGCAGCGCACGGCCGCGCGCGGCCCGCTCGGCTTCGATCTGGGCCTGGATGTGGTTCCAGTACGGGGCCACCGCCGCCCGGTGGTATCCGCGCAGCTCCGCCAGCAGCCTCGGCAGGTGCTCCGTGCCGCCGTCCATGAATTCCCGCAGCCGCCGCGGCACGCCCGTGTCGACGCCGCCGCCCGTGCCCGCAGGCATGCCGAAGGCGGCACCCACCCGCGCGCCCGTCCCGAGCAGGGCCAGCTCGCGCCGGATCCGCTCCGGGTGCAGCCCGCGCAGCGCGTCGAGGCCCACGTCCCACCCGTACTGCCCCTCCGCAGGGGTCAGGAAATCAGGGAAATAGCCGCGACTCGGTATGAGCGCGCCGAGCAAGCGTGTTTCACCATTCAACCTGCTGCGGGTTTCCGTACGCCATTCACCGAAGAGCCGGGCATCACGCCGGTCTCTTAAGCGGTGAAAACTCAGAATCGTTTCCCACAACGCATCGGGACGCCCTGCCATCCGCACGCGTGCCAGGTCCACTCCAGTGAAATGGATACGCAGCACCGAACCCCCACCTGTGCAACCGCAATCCCCCCGCCCCATGAGTATGCACGCCGTCACACGACGTCACCACGCCCTTTCGGCCACAGTTGAAACCCCTTTCGGCGGGGGCGTGACAACCGAAATGCTGTACTCCGCCAGACACACTCCAGTGCGACCGAAACGCTCCGTGAAGGCCGTGGGGGGCTTTGCGGGGCCTGGCGGTCGGTCGCACCGGGATGCGCCGACGTGCCTGGCGGATTGACAGCAGGCGGTGGACGGGTGGGGATCCGTCCACCGCCTGCTGGCGTAAAGATTTGTTGAACAACAAAAAATCGCCCGCCTGCCCTCGGGGGTCAGGGAACCCGGGGGCAGGCGGACTCTCAGGCGGCCTCAGCGGGCCTCAGGCGAGCTTCAGCGGCTGTCGCTGCCCGTCGACTCGGCGGCGGCACGACCGGCCTCCAGACGCGCCACCGGAATCCGGAACGGCGAGCAGGAGACGTAGTCGAGACCGACCTCGTGGAAGAAGTGGACGGACTCGGGGTCACCGCCGTGCTCGCCGCAGACGCCGAGCTTGAGGTCGGGGCGGGTGTCCCGGCCGGCCTGGGCGGCGCTGCGGACGAGGGCGCCAACGCCGTCCTTGTCGATGGTCTCGAAGGGCGAGACCCCGAAGATGCCCTTCTCCAGGTACGCGGTGAAGAAGCTGGCCTCGACGTCGTCGCGGGAGAAGCCCCACACCGTCTGGGTCAGGTCGTTCGTGCCGAAGGAGAAGAACTGCGCGGCCTCGGCGATCTGGGCGGCGGTCAGGGCGGCGCGCGGCAGCTCGATCATCGTGCCGATGGTCAGCTTGAGGTTGGTGCCGGTGGCGGCCTCGACCTCGGCGATGATCGCGTCGGCCTCCTCGCGGACGATCTCCAGCTCCTGGACGGTGCCCACGAGCGGGATCATGATCTCGGCGCGCGGGTCGCCCTTGGCATCCTTGCGCACGGCCGCGGCCTCGGCGATCGCCCGGACCTGCATGGCGAACAGGCCGGGGATGACCAGGCCGAGACGGACACCGCGCAGACCCAGCATCGGGTTCTGCTCGTGCAGCTTGTGCACGGCCTGGAGCAGGCGCAGGTCGTTCTCGTTGGGGTCCTTGCGGGCCTCGGCGAGGGCGACGCGCACCGACAGCTCGGTGATGTCGGGCAGGAACTCGTGCAGCGGCGGGTCGAGCAGGCGGACGGTGACGGGCAGGCCGTCCATCGCCTCGAACAGCTCGATGAAGTCGTTCTTCTGCAGCGGCAGGAGCTCGGTGAGGGCGGCCTCGCGCTCGTCCTCGGTGTCCGCGAGGATCAGGCGCTCGACCATCTCGCGGCGCTCGCCGAGGAACATGTGCTCGGTGCGGCACAGGCCGATGCCCTGGGCGCCGAAGCGGCGGGCGCGCAGCGCGTCCTCGGCGTTGTCGGCGTTGGCGCGCACCCGCAGCCGGCGGACGCGGTCCGCGTAGGCCATGATCCGGTGGACGGCCTGGACGAGCTCGTCGGCGTCGTCGGCGCCGGCGTGCATGCGGCCCTCGAAGTACTCGACGACCGGGGACGGTACGACGGGTACCTCGCCGAGGTACACCTTGCCGGTGGAACCGTCGATGGAGACGACGTCACCCTCTTCGATGACCGTGTCGCCGACCGTCATCCGGCGGCGCTTGGTGTCGACGTCGAGCTCCTCGGCACCGCAGACACAGGTCTTGCCCATGCCGCGGGCGACGACGGCGGCGTGCGAGGTCTTGCCGCCGCGGGAGGTCAGGATGCCCTCGGAGGCGATCATGCCGTCGAGGTCGTCGGGGTTGGTCTCGCGGCGGATGAGGATGACCTTCTCGCCGGAGCGGGACCACTTGACGGCCGTGTACGAGTCGAAGACGGCCTTGCCGACCGCCGCACCCGGGGAGGCGGCGATGCCGCGGCCGAGCAGCTCGGTCTTGGCGTCCTCGTCGAAGCGCGGGAACATCAGCTGCGCGAGCTGGTGGCCGGTGACGCGCTGGAGGGCCTCGGCCTCGTCGATCAGGCCCTGGTCGACGAGCTGGGTGGCGATGCGGAACGCGGCGCCGGCGGTGCGCTTGCCGACGCGGGTCTGGAGCATCCACAGCTGGCCGCGCTCGATCGTGAACTCGATGTCGCAGAGGTCCTTGTAGTGGGTCTCCAGCGTCTCCATGATCTGCATCAGCTGGTCGTACGACTTCTTGTCGAGCTGCTCCAGGTCCGCGAGCGGCACGGTGTTGCGGATGCCCGCGACGACGTCCTCGCCCTGGGCGTTCTGCAGGTAGTCGCCGTAGACGCCCTGGTGGCCGCTGGCGGGGTCGCGGGTGAAGGCGACGCCGGTGCCGGAGTCCGGGCCGAGGTTGCCGAAGACCATCGAGCAGACGTTGACCGCGGTGCCCAGGTCGCCGGGGATGCGCTCCTGGCGGCGGTAGAGCTTGGCGCGGTCGGTGTTCCAGGAGTTGAAGACCGCCTCGACGGCGAGGTCGAGCTGCTCGCGGGCGTCCTGCGGGAACTCGCGGCCGGCCTCCTTCGCGACGATCTTCTTGAAGACCTTGACCAGCTTCTTGAGGTCGGCGGCGTCGAGGTCGGTGTCGACGGTGACCTTCTTGGCCTCCTTGGCCGCATCGAGCGCGTCCTCGAAGAGCTCGCCCTCGACGCCGAGGACGGTCTTGCCGAACATCTGGATCAGGCGGCGGTACGAGTCCCACGCGAAGCGCTCGTTGTCGGCCTGGGCGGCGAGGCCGACGACCGAGGCGTCGGAGAGGCCGATGTTGAGGACGGTGTCCATCATGCCGGGCATCGAGAACTTGGCGCCGGAGCGGACGGAGACCAGGAGCGGGTCGTCCGACTGGCCGAGCTTCTTGCCCATCTTCGCTTCGAGGGCGGCGAGGTGGGCGCTGACCTCGTCGCGGAGGGCGGCCGGGGCCTCACCGCTGTCGAGGTACACCTTGCAGGCCTCGGTGGTGATGGTGAAGCCGGGAGGGACCGGCAGACCCAGGTTGGTCATCTCGGCGAGGTTGGCTCCCTTGCCGCCGAGAAGGTCCTTGAGGTCGCGGTTCCCCTCGGTGAAGTCGTAGACGAACTTCTGGTTCTTGTTTTCCGACACGGGTCTCGACTCCTCGAGGACTCGGTGGCTGCCCTGACGGCGAGGAACATACCCAGATCGAAGGCTTATGGGTACGTCCACTTGGCCGACATGCGGCCGTAACCACACGTGCGCCCCCGGATCGAAAGTAACTCGCAGGTAGCCGAAAGCTGCGAACCGCGTTCACATCCCGAAGGGTGAGACCCCTACCGAGGCTTGCCTGCGCTCGGATGAGCGATCATCGATACATTTGCGTTCAAGAGTTGAACAAACAAAGGGTGGCACCCAGTGCCACCCTTTGGAAGTCTTAGCCGCGATTTTTGCGCTCATGTGAGCGCAACCCCACCCATGCGTGGCGTATGTCACGCCGCCGGCGGCATAGTTTGTCAGCTGATTCTCAGCCTCCGGACGTGTCCAGTTCGGCGTCCTCGCCGACTCCTGCACAGTCGTACGGATCCTTCAGCCAGCCGTCCGGCAGGACAACCCGGTTGTTTCCGGACGTGCGGCCGCGCGGGCCGTCGGCACTCTCGGGCCAGGGCTGGTCCAGGTCGAGCTCGCTCAGATGAGCGTCGAGCTCGGCCAGGGAGGAGGTGACCGCCAGCTTCTTGCGCATCTCGGAACCCACCGAGAAGCCCTTCAGGTACCAGGCCACGTGCTTACGGAAGTCGATCACCCCGCGCGCCTCGTCGCCGATCCACTCCCCCAGCAGTTCCGCGTGCCGGTGCATGGTCGCCGCGACCTCGCGCAGCGCGGGCCGGTGGAAGTCCTCCGGGCGCCCCTCGAAGGCCGCCACCAGGTCGTTGAACAGCCACGGGCGCCCCAGGCAGCCGCGCCCGACCACGACGCCGTCGCAGCCCGTCTCGCGGACCATGCGCAGCGCGTCCTCGGCGCACCAGATGTCGCCGTTGCCGAGCACGGGGATCTCCGGGACGTGCTCCTTGAGCCGGGCGATGGCCTCCCAGTCCGCGGTGCCGCCGTAGTGCTGGGCGGTGGTGCGGCCGTGCAGGGCGATGGCGGTGACGCCCTCCTCGACCGCGATCCGGCCGGCGTCCAGGTAGGTGAGGTGGTCGTCGTCGATGCCCTTGCGCATCTTCATGGTCACCGGCAGGTCGCCGGCGCCCGCGACGGCCTCGCGGAGAATGGCGCGCAGCAGGTTCCGCTTGTAGGGCAGGGCGGAGCCGCCCCCCTTGCGGGTCACCTTCGGGACCGGGCAGCCGAAGTTGAGGTCGATGTGGTCGGCGCGGTCCTCCTCGACGATCATGCGGACCGCCTTGCCGACCGTCACGGGGTCGACCCCGTACAGCTGGATCGAGCGGGGCTTCTCGGTCTCGTCGAAGTGGATCAGCTGCATGGTCTTCTCGTTGCGCTCGACCAGCGCCCGGGTCGTGATCATCTCGCTCACGAACAGCCCCTTGCCGCCGCTGAACTCGCGGCAGAGGGTGCGGAACGGGGCGTTGGTGATGCCGGCCATGGGCGCGAGCACCACCGGGGGCTGCACGGTGTGCGGGCCGATCGCGAGGGGGGCGGGGAGCGTGGTCATCCCCCCATTGTGGCCCAGCGGCCTCCCCCTACACATCTCTTTAGTTAGGCGTACTATCAGAAGCATGCAGGAGCCGAGCCGCCGCCGGAGGATGCTGGTGCTGGCGATCTGCTGCACGAGCCTGCTCATGGTCAGCCTCGACAGCACCGTCCTGAACGTCGCACTGCCGTCGATGCGCCGCGAGCTGGGTGCATCGGTCTCCGGCATGCAGTGGACGATCGACGCCTACACCGTGGTCCTGGCGTCGCTGCTGATCCTGGCGGGCTCCACCGCGGACCGGATCGGGCGCCGCAGGGTGTTCGCCGCCGGCCTGGTCCTCTTCACGGCCGGCTCACTGCTGTGCTCGCTCGCGCCGGGGCTGCACTGGCTCGTCCCGTTCCGGATGGTCCAGGCGGCGGGCGGCTCGATGCTGAACCCCGTCGCCATGTCGATCATCACCAACACCTTCACCGAGCCGCGCGAACGGGCCCGCGCGATCGGCGCCTGGGGCGCGGTGGCCGGCCTGTCCATGGCGGCCGGGCCCGTGATCGGCGGGCTGCTCGTGGAATCGGCGGGCTGGCGGTCGATCTTCTGGGTCAACCTCCCCGTCGGGCTGCTGGGCCTCGCCCTGACCCTGCGCTACGTCCCGGAGTCGCGGGCCGAGCGGTCGCGCCGCCCCGACCCGGTCGGCCAGCTGCTGGTCATCGGCCTGCTCGGCTCGGTCACGTACGGGATCATCGAGGCCCCCGCCCTCGGCTGGCGGTCCCCGGTGATCCTCGGCTGCGCCCTCCTCGCCGTGGCCTCGCTGGCGGGGCTGCTGCTGTACGAGCCGCGCCGGCCCGACCCGCTGATCGACCCGCGGTTCTTCCGCAGCGCCCCCTTCAGCGGGGCCACCGTGATAGCGGTCAGCGCGTTCGCCGCGCTGTCCGGGTTCCTGTTCCTGAACACCCTCTTCCTCCAGGACGTACGGGGGCTGGACGCGCTGCACGCGGGGCTGTTCATGCTGCCCATGGCCGCGCTCGCCTTCGTGTGCTCGCTCCTGTCCGGGCTGCTCGTCGCCTCCCGCGGGCCGCGGCTCCCGCTGGTGCTGGCCGGGGCCGCGACGGCCGCCAGCGGGCTGCTGTTCGCGGCGTTCTCGGCGGCCGCCTCGTACCCGCTGATGTTCACCGGGTACGCCCTTTTCGGGATCGGCGTCGGCCTGGTCAACGCGCCCGTCACGAACACGGCCGTCTCCGGCATGCCGCGGGCACAGGCGGGCGTCGCGGCCGCGATCGCCTCCACGAGCCGGCAGACCGGAGCCACCCTGGGCGTCGCCGTCATCGGCGCCGTCCTGGCGGCCGGTGTCGCGGGCGGCGCCGACGGCACGGGCCTGTCGGACCCCGCGCTCTTCGCCGCGGCCGCCGCTCCGGCCTGGTGGATCATCACCGCCTGCGGTCTGGCCGTCCTGGCCGTGGGGCTCGTGACCAGCGGCCGCTGGGCCAGGGAGACGGCCCTGCGGACGGCCCGCAGGCTGGAGCGGGCCGCGGCCTAGCCGCCGCGCCCCTCGACCGACCTCCCCTAGACCCGGCTCCCAGCCAGCACTTCGGCGTCCTCGCGCGACCCTTCCCGCCCGCGTCTCGCCTCCCTGCCGCCCCTCTTCGCACCCACCCACCACACCCTGACGGGTGACAGATATTGAAATCTGTCACCCGTCATGCCATTCTCGTTCCATGGACAGGAACCAGAACACCAGCCCGACCCCCGCCCACCCCCGCCGCACCCTCGGCGCCACCGGCCCCGCCGTCTTCCCGCTCGGCCTCGGCTGCATGGGCATGTCCGCGCTCTACGGCGAGGCCGACCGCGGTGAATCGATCGCCACCATCCACGCGGCGCTGGACGCCGGCGTGACACTGCTCGACACCGGCGACTTCTACGGCATGGGCCACAACGAGCTACTCATCAACGAGGCCCTGCGCACCGCGCCTTCCACCGCCCGCGAGCAGGCGCTGACCAGCGTGAAGTTCGGCGCGCTGCGTACGGTCGAGGGCGGGTTCACCGGCTACGACGGCCGCCCGGCGGCCGTGAAGAACTTCCTCGCCTACTCGCTGCAGCGGCTGGGCCGGGACCACATCGACATCTACCGGATCGCCCGCGTGGACCCTGACGTGCCGATCGAGGAGACGATCGGCGCCATCGCCGAAGCCGTCGAGGCGGGACACGTGCGGCACATCGGCCTGTCCGAGGTCGGGGCGGAGACCCTGCGCCGGGCCGCGGCCGTGGCGCCCGTCTCCGACCTCCAGATCGAGTACTCGCTGGTCTCCCGCGGCATCGAGGAGGAGATCCTGCCGACCGCCCGCGAGCTCGGCATCGGCGTCACCGCGTACGGGGTCCTCTCCCGCGGCCTGATCAGCGGCCACTTCTCGCGCGACCGGGATTTGGCGCCCGGCGACTTCCGCGGCATGAGCCCCCGCTTCCAGGGCGAGAACCTCCAGCGCAACCTCGACCTGGTCGAGGCACTGCGCAAGGTCGCCGAGGGCAAGGGCATCAGCGTGGCCCAGGCCGCCATCGCCTGGGTGCTCTCGCGCGGCGAGGACATCGTCCCGCTGGTCGGCGCCCGCCGCCGGGACCGCCTCGCCGAGGCACTCGGTGCCATGGACGTGGAGCTGACCCAGGCCGACCTCACAGCCATTGAAGACGCGGTCCCGGCCGGAGCCGCCGCCGGTGCGCGCTACCCGGAGGCCCAGATGGCCCACCTCGACAGCGAGCACTGAGGCGGCTGTACGGTCGTACCCATGTCACCCGCTGCCGCCGAGCCCCTGACCCCCGAGCGCATCCTCGAAACCACCGAGGAGGTGCTGCGCCGCTTCGGCCCCACCAAGGCCACGGTGGTGGACGTGGCACGCGCCCTGGGCGTCAGCCACGGCAGCGTCTACCGGCACTTCCCGTCGAAGGCGGCGCTGCGCGAGGCCGTCACCGACCGCTGGCTCTCGAAGAGCGTCGACCGCCTGGAGGGGATCACCTCCGCCTCCGGCGAGAGCGCCCCCACCAAGCTGGAGGCGTGGCTGGAGGCGCTGTTCGACGCCAAGCGCCACAAGGCGGGCGACGACCCCGAGCTGTTCGCGACGTACACGGTGCTGCTGGCCGAGAACAGCGGGGTGGTCGACCACCATCTGACCCAGCTGATCGGCCAGCTTGGCCGGATCATCGCCGAGGGGGTCGATGCGGGCACCCTCGCCGCCGCGGACGTCCCGGCCGCCGCCCGTGCGGTGTTCGACGCCACCGGGCGGTTCCACGACCCGCAGTACGCGGCCGAATGGAACTCGCCCACGATCGTCGAGGAGTTCGAGGCGGTCACCGCCCTCGTGGTCCGGGGCCTGCGCGCCTGACGCGGTCCGACCATGGCCGGAATTAATCATTCCGCACGGTTTGATGATCCTTTGGGGCGCGTCATGCTTGTTCGTGACTCGTCAAAACTTACGGTTCCCCTACCGCACTTGTCAGGCACGTTCCAGGGGGAACCTTGTCCACTCACACACCTCAGGCAGCACAGCCGGCGCCTCCGGCGCGCTCCGGCGGCGCGGCCGCGATCGGCTGGATCCTGACGATCGGCCTCAACGTGGTCGCGCCGATCATCACCTACAACTACCTGCACGACCACGGCTGGAGCGAGGTCAGCGCACTGCTCATCAGCGGCGCCTGGCCCGTGGTCGACAACATCGTGGTCCTCGCCTGGCGCCGCAAGCTCGACGAATTCGCCATGGTGACGCTGACGTTCCTCGTCATCACGGCCGTGGTGTCCCTGGTCGGCGCCAACTCGACCCGCACCCTGCTCATCAAGGACTCCTGCATCACCGGGCTGTTCGGGCTGCTCTGCCTGGCCACCCTGCTCGCGCCGCGTCCGCTGATGTTCTACTTCGGCCGCAAGTTCGCGACCGACGGCACGCCGGAGAGCACCGCCTGGTGGAACGGCCTGTGGCAGCTGGAGGGCTTCCGGCGGACGCAGAGGGTGATGACCACGGTCTGGGGTGTGGCCTACCTCCTGGAGGCGGGCGTGCGCATCGCGCTGGCCTACGTGCTGGACACCGACACGATGGTGGCGATCAGCCCCGTCATGGCCTACGCGGTGCTCGGCGCGCTGGTGCTGTGGACCGTGTACTACGGCAAGAAGGCCAAGGCCGAGGGCGAGCGCCGCGCCGCCGCCAGGGCCGCTGCCGAGGCGGAGGCCGCCCGGACCGCCACGGCCTGACCTCCGGGAACACGACGGTGGGGGGGGGGGGGGGGGGGGGGGGGGGGGGGGGGGAGGGGTTGGAGGGGGGGGGAGGGGGGGGGGAGAGGGGGGGGGGGAGGGGGGGAAGAGGGCATAACAATGGAACAAAAAGAGGGGAGGAGAAGAGGGGTCTGGGCCATTAGGACTGGTTTC
>NZ_JBVHVT010000017.1:0-122056 GCF_055564695.1 Streptomyces sp. NPDC029014 | reverse complement strand
GAAAAACAAGAACCTCAACAATCCTACCCCCCCCCCCCTCCCCCCCCCCCCCCCCCCCCCCCCCCCCCCCCCCCCCCCCCCCCCCCCCCCCCCCCCCCCCCCCCCCCCCCCCCCACGGCCGGTCAGACCAGGCCGAGGCGGACGGCCGCCGCCTCCGCGTCCACCGGCACGGTGACGGGCTGCGGAGCGCCCGCGACCGCCCAGTCGGGGTCCTTCAGGCCGTTGCCCGTGACCGTGCACACGATCGTCTGGCCGGGGTCGACCAGGCCCTGCTCGGCCGCCTTGAGCAGACCGGCCACCGAAGCGGCCGAGGCGGGCTCGACGAAGACGCCCTCCTGGGCGGCCAACAGCCGGTAGGCGGCGAGGATCTGGCGGTCCGTCACCTCGTCGATGAAACCGCCCGACTCGTCGCGCGCGGCGAGCGCGTACTCCCAGGAGGCCGGGTTGCCGATGCGGATCGCGGTGGCGATCGTCTGCGGCTCCTTGACGACCTCGCCGCGCACGATCGGCGCGGAGCCGGAGGCCTGGAAACCCCACACGCGGGGCGTACGGGAGGCCAGGCCGTCGGCCTTGTACTCCTTGAAGCCCTTCCAGTACGCCGTGATGTTGCCGGCGTTGCCGACGGGCAGCACGTGGATGTCGGGGGCGTCGCCGAGCGCGTCGACGATCTCGAACGCAGCCGTCTTCTGGCCCTCGATGCGCACCGGGTTGACGGAATTGACCAGCGCCACCGGGTAGTTGTCGGACAGCGCGCGGGCCAGGTCGAGGCAGTCGTCGAAGTTGCCGTCGACCTGGAGGATCTTCGCGCCGTGCACCAGCGCCTGGCCCATCTTGCCGAGCGCGATCTTCCCGCGGGGCACGAGGACGGCGGAGACCATCCCGGCGCGCACCGCGTACGCGGCCGCGGACGCCGAGGTGTTGCCGGTGGAGGCGCAGATGACGGCCTTGGCGCCGTCCTCCTTGGCCTTGGTGATCGCCATGGTCATGCCGCGGTCCTTGAAGGACCCCGTGGGGTTCGCGCCCTCGACCTTGAGGTGCACCTCGCAGCCCGTGCGCTCGGACAGGACCTGCGCGGGCACGAGGGGAGTACCGCCCTCGCGGAGCGTGACCACCGGCGTCGTGTCCGTGACCGGCAGCCGGTCCCGGTACTCCTCGATGATGCCGCGCCACTGGTGGGTGCGATTGCTGCTCATGGGTCCTTACTCCCCTTCAACACGCATGATGCTGGCGACACCGCGGACGGTGTCCAGCTTCCGCAGCGCCTCGACGGTCCCGGAGAGGGCGGCGTCGGGTGCGCGGTGGGTGACGACGACGAGGGAGGCCTCACTGCCGCCCCCGTCTGGACGACCTTGCTGCCGGACGGTGTCGATGGACACGCCGTGCTCCGCGAAGACCGTCGCCACCTGGGCGAGGACGCCCGGCTTGTCGGCCACATCGAGGCTGATGTGGTACCGCGTGACGACGTCCCCCATGGGGCTGACCGGCAGCTGGGTGTAGGCCGACTCGCCGGGCCCCGTTGCCTCGGCGAGCTTGTTCCGGCAGACGGCGACGAGGTCGCCCAGGACCGCCGAGGCGGTCGGCGAACCGCCCGCGCCGGGCCCGTAGAACATGAGCCGCCCGGCGGCCTCCGCCTCGACGAAGACGGCGTTGTACGCCTCGCGGACGGAGGCGAGCGGGTGGCTGAGCGGGATCATCGCCGGGTGCACGCGCGCCGTGACGGACCCGCCGTCGGCGGCCCGCTCGCAGATCGCGAGCAGCTTGATGGTGCAGCCCATGCGCTTGGCGGAGGCGAAGTCGGCCGCGCTGACCTCGGTCATGCCCTCGCGGTGGACGTCGTCGAGCCGGACCCGGGTGTGGAAGGCGATCCCGGCCAGGATGGCGGCCTTGGCGGCGGCGTCGTAGCCCTCGACGTCGGCGGTCGGGTCGGCCTCGGCGTAGCCCAGGGCGGTGGCCTCGTCGAGGGCCTCCTGGTAGCCGGCGCCGGTGGAGTCCATCTTGTCGAGGATGAAGTTGGTCGTTCCGTTGACGATGCCCATCACCCGGTTGATCTTGTCGCCGGCGAGGGACTCGCGCAGCGGGCGGATCAGCGGGATGGCGCCGGCGACGGCGGCCTCGTAGTAGAGGTCCAGCCCGGCCTGCTCGGCGGCCGCGTGCAGGGCCGCGCCGTCCTGGGCGAGGAGTGCCTTGTTCGCCGAGACGACGGAGATGCCGTGGCCGAAGGCGGTGGTGATGAGGCCGCGGGCCGGCTCGATGCCGCCGATGACCTCGATGGCGACGTCGATGTCCCCCCGTTTGAGCAGGGCGGTCGCGTCGGTGGTGATCAGCGCGGGGTCGATGCCCTCGCGCACCTTGGAGGGACGGCGCACGGCGACGCCCGCCAGCTCGACGGGCGCGCCGATCCTGGCCGTCAGATCGTCGGCGTGCGTCGTCATGATGCGCGCCACCTCTGAGCCGACCACTCCACAGCCCAGCAGCGCCACCTTCAGCGGACGCGTACGCATCATTCGACCTACGCCTTTCGATCTTCCATCGGCTCCCGGCGGGCGGTGTTGCACGCCGGGTTTGAACCAGTCTCACCCAATGGACACGAGTTTCCATCCTCGGTCCAGTGAATGAGACAGCTATTTCATCATCCGAGGTCGAGACGGAGGAGGTCTTCCTCGGTCTCGCGCCGGACGATCACCCGCGCCGCCCCGTCGCGCACGGCGACGACGGGCGGGCGGAGCGCGTGGTTGTAGTTGCTGGCCATGGAGCGGCAGTACGCCCCTGTGGCGGGTACGGCGATCAGGTCGCCGGGGGCCAGGTCGGCCGGCAGGTAGGCGTCCTTGACCACGATGTCACCGCTCTCGCAGTGCTTGCCGACGACGCGGGCGAGCACCGGCTCGGCCTCGGAGGTGCGCGAGACGAGGGTGACGGAGTACTCGGCGTCGTAGAGGGCGGTGCGGATGTTGTCGGACATGCCGCCGTCGACGGACACGTACGTGCGCAGCCCCTCCAGGGGCTTGATCGTCCCGACCTCGTAGAGCGTGAACGCGGTCGGCCCGACGATGGCGCGGCCCGGCTCGACGGAGATGCGGGGCGCGCGCAGGCCGGCGGCCTCGCACTCGCGGGCGACGATCTCGTTCAGCGCCTTGGCGATCTCGTGGGGCTCGCGCGGGTCGTCGGAGGAGGTGTAGGCGATGCCGAGGCCGCCGCCGAGGTCGATCTCGGGCAGCTCGACGCCGTGCTCGTCGCGTACGGCGGCCAGCAGCCGGACGACGCGGCGGGCGGAGACCTCGAAGCCGGCCATGTCGAAGATCTGCGAGCCGATGTGGGAGTGGACGCCGAGCAGTTCGAGGCTGTCGTGCCCGAGGGCGCGGCGCACGGCCTCGGCGGCGGATCCGTCGGCGACGGCGATGCCGAACTTCTGGTCCTCGTGGGCGGTGGCGATGAACTCGTGGGTGTGCGCCTCGACGCCGACGGTCACGCGGATCTGCACGGGCTGGCGCACTCCGTGCTCGCGGGCGATGTGGGCGACGCGGGCGATCTCCTGGAAGGAGTCGAGGACGATCCGCCCGACGCCCGCCTCGACGGCGCGGTTGATCTCGGCCACGGACTTGTTGTTGCCGTGGAAGGCGATGCGCCCGGCGGGCATCCCGGCGGCCAGCGCGGTGGCCAGCTCCCCGCCGGAGCACACGTCGAGGTTGAGCCCCTCCTCCCGGAGCCAGCGGACGACGGCCTTCGAGAGGAACGCCTTGCCGGCGTAGAAGACGTCCGCGTCCGGGCCGAAGGCGGTGGCCCAGGCCCGGCACCGGGCCCGGAAGTCCTCCTCGTCGAGGAAGTAGGCGGGGGTCCCGAACTCCTCGGCGAGCCGGGTGACCTCGACGCCGCCCATGCTGACGACGCCGTCCTCGTTCCGCCGGACGGTGCGGGACCAGACCTTCTCGTCGAGGGCGTTGAGGTCGGCGGGCGGCGGGGTGTAGTGGCCCTCGGGCAGGACGTCGGCGTGGCGGGGGCCGGCGGGGTGCGCGGAACGGCTCATCGGTATCTCTCTTCGCGGATCACAGGCAGTCGGGTGCGTGGATGCCGAGCAGGGCCAGGCCGCCGGCCAGCACCGTCCCGGCGGCTTCGGCGAGGGCGAGCCGGGCGCGGTGGGCGGCCGAGGGTTTCTCGTCCCCCTTGGGCAGGACGCGGTACTGGAAGTCGAGCAGCGCGTCGGCCAGCTCGACGAGGTGCCTGACCAGCCGCTCGGGCGCACGGTGGTGCGCGGCGGCTTCGAGGACGAGCGGGTGGTCGGCGAGCGCGCGCACCAGCGGGGCGCCGTCGCCGGGCGGGACGGGCTCCAGCCGGGGTCCGAACCCGAGCTGGCGGGCATTGCGCACGAGCGCGACGGCCCGGGCGTGGGCGTACCGCACCCGGAAGAACTCGCTGGACTCGTCCTGGACGAGCAGTGAGCCGCTGAACGTGGGCGTCTCGTGGGCCGGTACGCACAGCATGGCCCAGACGGCGGCGTCCCCGCCGAAGCGGGCGACGACGTCACCGTCCCGCCGGGCAACAGGCGCAACGTTCGACGGCGGCCCCGCGTCGCGGACCCCCTGCGCCAGCAGGATCAGCCCGACGGCCCGCCCGACGACCTGGGCCCGCAGCTCGGCGGCAGGGGCAAGATGAACGGGTCCGGGTCCGGGTCCGGGTCTGGGGACGAGGCCCAACGCATCCCGCACCACATCAACGGAGGAGCGCTCCTCCAACACGAAATTCAGGAAGCCGGCGCCGGTGACCTCGACGCGGGCGATCCCGGCCTGGGCGCCCAGCCGGCCGGCCAGCACCCGGGCCACCTCGCCGGGCGGACGGCCCGCGGCCTTGGCGACCTGGAAGGCGACGGGGGTGGCGTACTCCCCCACCCCGCCGGGGCGGGTCCGCTCGACGACCACCCGCGCGGGCACCGCGGCACGCGCGGGCAGCTCCCCGTCCTCGACGGCGCAGCGCACTGCGTGCACGACGGTACGGGTGAGGTCGGCGGGGGTCACGGGACCAGCCTAGGGGAGACACCCCACGGTCACGCGAACGGTTTCGCCATGTGAACAGAGGCGCTGCCGCAGGGCGCTAGCCCCTCCCCCTCCCGGCAGGAGCCCCTTCACGCCCTTCCCGGTCGCGCCGCTCGACCAGCATGCGCACGACCCGTACCAGCTCGGCGGGCTCGAAGGGCTTGGCGACGAACGCGTCGACCCCGGTGTCGATCCCGACCTCCACCTCGTGCTGCGTACAGGCGCTGACGATGGCGACGGGAAGGTGCCGGGTCCGCGGATCGGCCCTGAGCTGCGCAGCAGTGCGCAACCCGTCCAACCGGGGCATGACCACGTCGAGGGTGATCACATCGGGATCCACCTCGTGCACCACGTCCAGGCACTCGGCACCATCGCTCGCGGTCACGACCTCGAAGCCCTCCAGCTCGAGATTGACCTTGATCAGCTGCCGGATGACCTTGTTGTCGTCGACAACAAGCACCCGGCCCGAGGCGCCTGGCACAACTCGAGAGTAGGTCCGCGCCGGCCCCCGCGTCCGGCTTTTCGCCACTTCCACCCCGTCCGAGCGACCCGGGCCCCGCTCCCCGCGAAACGGTTTCTGATCACCCCGCGGAAGCTGGTAGTGTTCAACCCGTCGCCGCACAGCGAACGACACGCCCCCGTAGCTCAGGGGATAGAGCAACGGCCTCCGGAGCCGTGTGCGCAGGTTCGAATCCTGCCGGGGGCACTTCGCAAGAAGTGCCATTGAGGCGCTGACCAGCAGAAACGCGGGTC
Organism: Streptomyces sp. NPDC029014; assembly: GCF_055564695.1. NCBI lineage: Bacteria > Bacillati > Actinomycetota > Actinomycetes > Kitasatosporales > Streptomycetaceae > Streptomyces > Streptomyces sp. NPDC029014. Next base: position 116,279 of record NZ_JBVHVT010000017.1, on the reverse strand, counting down.
AGCGCCTTTCTTTTTGCCGCAAGACACACGGTCTGCATTGCCGTTACACCTTCGCGCCCCACCTCCCCGACCCGATGAGTAGGCGGACCGCTCGGCTCGCCGCAGGCGAGCATGACGGACCCTCGGCTGCATTCATCCATCAGCTCGGCTGTGTACCCGCCCGCAAGGGCTTGACGCCAGTTAAGACGTTTCGCACACCGAGTCATGAGCACTGCGACGGACGGGCCGCCGTCATCAAGGTCTGAACCCACCGCCGCCCCGCACTCTCCTGCGGAGGTTTAGTTTGCGCTTCCGGCGGCGCGCAGGTCCGTGACGTACATGGACGTCCGCCACGTCGGCTCGGCTCCTTCTGACGGCCAGACCGGTCAGTTTCGCTTGCGCTTCCCGCCGGCGCGTCGGGCAGGCCGCTTCGTCCGCCGGGAGCCGGGCCGAGCAGCGCCGCTGACGAGGGAGGTGCGCCAGGCTCGGCGGGCCTGCTCGGCAATGGCGCGGTCGGGGTGGTGGGAGAGCTGCTGCGCGAGGGAGGCGGTGGTGTACGGGTCCGCCGCGGCGAGGGCGGTGAGCAGGGCCGGGCCGCCGCCGGGCCAGGCTGCCGCGGCCTTGTCGAAGGCGGCATGCAGATCGGTGAAGAGGTGGGGCTCCAGCTGGTCCTCGTCCGCGGTCATGCGGTGGTCGAGCGATGCGGCCTGCCGCAGGGCTTCGAGCTCGTCGACCAGACGCACCGCGCGGGCTGGCAGCGGCACGGCCGAGGCGGCCGGTGCCTGTCCCCGTGCGGACAGGAGGTGCGCGGCCCAGCCGCCCAGCACGGGGTCGGCCTGCAGCCGGTGCAGGGTCTCGTCGGGTACGAGGGCGGCATCGAGCGTGGTGAGCAGGGACCGCCTCCTGGCGGGCTCCGGCCCGGGACAGGGGACGGCTAGAGCCTCGAAGAAGGGAGTCCAGCCGTTGGCACCGTGCACGGCCAGCCAGTCGCCGACCGTCTGCCGGGCGACCGGCTTCGGCCAGTACTGGGCCGCCGCCACCAGTCGCTCCGCATCCCAGCCGCGCATCTGCTCCCAGGTGGGGAAGGAATCCGCGGCCGGGCCTCCGACGCCCAGGAGGAGGGCTTCGCGCAGCAGCGCGGAACCGAGGGGGGTGAGGCTGAGGACGTCTCCGGTGCGTTCGGTGACACCCAGAGCGGCCAGGCCGTCCATCAGCCGCACCAGGCGGGTGGCCGCCGGCCCCAGGCCCTCGCGGTCGGACGCGGTGAGCGTGGGAATACCGAGGACCGCGGACAGGGTCTGAAGATCCGGCAGTTCGTAGTCCGCGCTTTCCGGGCCGCCGGATGTCGGGGTTACGCTCTCGTGTCCGGGCGGGACGGCCCACATGTCGCTGAGGGCAGCCAATCGGGCCACGGACTGCGCCGTCCCGGCTTCTCCGCACAGGAGGTAGAGCGTGAGCGTGTGCTCGCCGTCGTACTCCTCTGCGGTCTCCTTCTGCTCGGCCAGCTGCAGCAGGAGGGCGCCCAGCATGGTCAGCGCCAGTCCGGTCAATTCCACGGGGCCGCCGTCATGCCAGGTTTCGGCCGACGGTCCCGGGCCGAGTACGCCGTCCTGCCCACGCACCAGGAACCCGGTCGCCAGCGCGAGTTCACGCGTCCGCTCGTCCGCGCCCTCCGGGTCGGCGGCGGCTCCCTCCAGACGCTGGGGCAACGGGGTGGCCCGCAGCCGCGCGGCCTGATCCTCCGCTGAGACGGGCAACGGGGCCGGAGGAAGCGGCGCGAACTCGTCGCCGTTCATCTCCAGGTGGCTCCCTGCCATGGCCTCGACGAGCGTGAGGAGAGGCATGGTGCCCGCGCCGACGCCCGTCGCCAGATGCGAGAAGGGCCCGTGCAGCAGCGCGTCGAGCCCGGCCGCCGTCCAGCGGTCCGCGAGCGTGGCCGCCTGCTCGTTGTACCAGTCGTCGAGCTCGTCGTCGGACAGGTCGGCCGGGGCATCGGCGACCAACGGGCCCTCGCCGGGCCGGGGCCGCACCCGCTCGGCCACCGCCGCGGCCTCCAGCTGTCCGGCGAGCAGCTGCCGGGCCTGCCTGGAGCGCTCGGCGCACAGCGCCTCCGCATAGGCCGCTTCCGCGAGTGGTCCCTCCGCGGAGGACACGGCGAAGCCGAACGCCGCTTGCCGCTCCGTGCGGGGGCGCTCGGCGAAGGCATGCAGCCAACCGTGCACTGCTTGCGGGTCGGTGGTGTCCACGCCGTCGGCGCGCAGCAGGTTTCCGTACAACCGGGGCCAGGTGAGACGGCGGGGGCTGGTCATCGCCTCACGGAAACCCTCGGCCAGCTCGTGCACGCGGGCCACGAGCCTCGCGTGCCGCTTGGCATTGAGCCGGCCGGCCTCACGGGTGTGGTCGGCCAGCGCGACCAGAGCCGCCACGTAGTCCGGGAGCTCGTCCTCGGTGGCGCTCACGTAGAGCGGGAGGAGAGTGTGCATCAGCTCCGCCGCCAGTTCCTCGGTGGGCTCGGGCAAACCGGTACGGCGGCGGGTCTCGCAGAGCGCGAGCAGACCGAGTACGGCCTCTGCTGCCCTGGGTTCCAGGGCGGCGCAGCGTTCTTCGGCGCGGGCGAGAAAGGAGTCCAGGTCGAGGAGCAGCGGCGTGGCGATGTTCACCCCGGCAGCGTATCGAGGCCACATGGCCGCGCGCGGGCCTGTTGGCGGAACTCCGGGCGTGCTCCCGGTCGTGGTCCTAGGCCTGGGCGGAAGCCATCCGTCATCCGGGAGCGGTCCAAGCCGGCGGCTCACCCCAGGTTTCTGTGCGACCAAGGTCGCGTCCTCCAGCGCGGGGCTGGGGAGTTGCCGATGTCGGCCTCACTTCAGGGGGAGGTGGGTGGTGAGCCAGGTGGTGGCCAGGGTGGAGACCTCCTCCAGGGCGCCCGGTTCCTCGAAGAGGTGGGTGGCGCCCTCCACCACCTCCAGGCGGGTCTCGCAGCGGAGTTGGGCCTGGGCCTCGCGGTTCAGGGCCAGGACCTGGGTGTCGTCGCCGCCGACGATCAGGAGGGTCGGGGCGCGGACCTCGGAGAGGTCGGGCGCCAGGTCGGGGCGGCCGCCGCGGGAGACCACCGCGTACACCGGGGAGTCCGACAGCGACGCCGAGGTGAGGGCTGCTGCGGCTCCGGTGCTGGCGCCGAAGTAGGCGAGGTGGAGCTTCGGGGTGCGGGTGCGGAGCCAGGTGGTGGTGGCGGTCAGGCGGGCCGCCAGGGTGGGGATGTCGAAGACGTGGGCGCGGTTCCCCTCCTCGGCCGGGGTGAGGAGGTCGAAGAGGAGGGTGCCCAGGCCGGCGCGGTTGAGGGCCGAGGCCACCTGGCGGTTGCGGGGGCTGTGGCGGCTGCTGCCCGAGCCGTGGGCGAAGACCACCACCGCGCGGGCGTCCGGCGGGAGGGTGAGTTCTCCGGGGAGGGGCAGGCCCGCCGCGTCGATCACCACGTCGGTCGTCTTCGCGGGCGTGCTCATGGGGGTGCCGCCTTCGGGGGGTGGGGGGACGCCGCCTCTCCCGCCGCGCGGGTCAGGAGGGCGACCACTTCCTCGTCCGGGGTCTGGGAGAAGTCGCGGTACCACTGGCCCACGGCCGAGAATCCGGCCGGGGTGGCCAGGAAGACCACGTCGTCGGCCGCGTCCGCGATGCGGGCGGCGGCGTCCGGCGGGGCCACCGGGGCGGCCATGACCACCTTGGCCGCGCCCTGGGCCCGTACGACCCGGCAGGCGGCGGCCGCCGTGGCGCCGGTGGCGATGCCGTCGTCGACCACGATCGCCGTACGGGCGCGCAGCGGGACGCGGGAGCGGCCGGCGCGGAAGCGGTGGGCCTGGCGGGCCAGTTCCTCCTGTTCCGCCGCCTCCACCTCGGCGATGTCCTGCGGGGTGACGCGGCCGTGCCGGACGATGTCGTCGCTGATGACGCGTACGCCGCCCTCGCCGATGGCGCCGAAGGCGAGCTCGCGCTGGTACGGGACCCCGAGCTTGCGCACCACGATCACGTCCAGGGGGGCGTGCAGGGCGTGGGCCACGTGGAAGGCGACCGGGACGCCGCCCCGGGGCAGGCCCAGCACCACGGGGTCCTCCGGCTCGTACTTCCGGAGGGCCTCGGCGAGTCGTCGTCCCGCGTCGTCGCGGTCGGTGAACAGCACCTGCTCTCGCCGCCTCGTCCTGGCGTTCGTTCGGTTCGGCCTCTTCTTCGAGAGGAACCCATCGGGATGGTTTGTGCAAGTGGTCCGAGTGCCCCGGTGGACCGTAGGTTGGCGGTGGGGCCACGACGAGGACGGGGCGGCGCGATGCGTGGACTGGTGGAGACGGCGCGGCGGTGGGCGGCCGAGGGGCGGGCGGGTTTCCTGGCCCGGCCGGTGGCCGAGCAGGGGTTCGGGCCGCGGGACCCGGCCGGGGCCCTGCTGCTGGACGCGGGCGGGGAGTGCGTCGGGTCGCTGTACCGGGGGGTGTTCGACGCCGAGCTGGTGGCGGAGGCCGGGGCGTGGCCGCCCGGGGCCACGGCCCGGGTGTGCGAGGTGTCGGTCGGGGCCGAGGAGGCGGCCGAGGCGCGGCTGACCTGCGGGGGCCGGGCCGAGATCCTGCTGCAGCCGCTGGCCGCGGTGCCGGCGCAGTGGTGGGAGCTGCTGGCGCAGGGGGTCGGGGTCGCGCTCGTGACCCGGCTGAACGAGCGGGCCGACCGGGCGGTGAGCGAGGTGGTCCGGGCCGTCGACACCCCCGTCGACGAGGCCGGGCGGCGGGCCGGCGAGTTGCTGGCCACGCGGCGGCCCGGGCGGGACTCCGTGTACGGGGACACCGGGCTGGTGCTCGTGGAGGCCTGCCCGTCGGAGCCGCACGTGGTGATCGGCGGTCCCGCGTCCGGGGAGCTCGCGCAGCTCATCGGGGCCCAGGCGCGGCTGCTGGGGTGGGGTGCGCAGTACGTGGGCACCGTCGCAGAGGCCGGGGAGCTGCTGGCGGCGCGCCGGGACGCGGCCTGTCTGGTGATGCTCAGCCACGATCCGGAGTTCGACGTGCCGACGCTGCGGGCCGCGCTCGCGCTCGGCGTCCCGTACGTGGGGGCGCTGGGCTCGCGCAGGACCACGGCCCGGCGGCGCGAGGGGCTGGAGGCGGCCGGGGTGGCGCAGGCCGAGGTGGCGCGGGTGCACGGGCCGATCGGGCTCGACCTGGGCGCCCGTACGCCGGCGGAGACGGCCCTCGCGATCTGCGCCGAGATCCTGGCGGTGCTGAGCGGACACGGGGCGGACGGTGCACCGGGCGTACGGGGCGTACCGGGGTTGCGGGAATCCGGCGGGCCGCTGCGGTAGCCGCGCCCGACGGGGGCGGCCACCGCAGCACTGCGTGACGGCTGCGGGCGCGGGCGCTACTTTCCGAGGGCGCGCTTGAGCTGGGCCTTGGTCATCTCCGAGCGGCCGCGGATGTTGCGCTGCCGGGCCTCCTCGTAGAGCTGCGCGTGCGTGGGGCCCTCGGCGCCCGAGTGGGAGCGCAGCCCCCCGCGGCGCGATGAGGACATGTCCTCCAGGGAGAGCAGGCTCGCGGTCTCGGACTCGCCGGCGCGGGCCCGCTCCTTGTTGACCGTCCGGGCGGCGATCTCCGTGGCCTCGGCCTCGGGCACGCCGCGTTCCTCGGCGCCCTCCTTGATGTGTTCGTACTGGCGTTCGCGCTTGGGGGAGGATCCGCGGGGCATGCCTGGCCCCTCCTTCCGACGTGGCCGTCCGCCCATGAGGACGGCTACTGCCCGCTTACCCGCCACCCGTGCAGTCAGTCGCCCAATGGCCATGTTTCCGTCATTTCTCGGGCTCATCAGGCACATCAGCACCAAAGCCGGGAATATGACCTGTATGAACGCGACACTGAGCTACCTCGCGGTCGACGCGACCCTTGGCAACATCGCGTGGTTCTTCTTCGTGGGCATCCTGATCGCCGGGTTCCTGCTCGCCGGCTTCAAGCTGGGCCAGCGCGTCCGGGCCAAGGAGCCCCCGCCGCCGACCCCCGAGAGCCAGCCGCACCTGCCCGACGGCGGAGCGGTGCACGAGGTGCGCGAGGAGCGCGACCAGATGCCCATCCCCGAGGGCGGTCTGCGCCCCCACGAGATGCAGGGGTACGGGAACTTCGGCGACACCGCCTCCAGCCACCCCGACGAGGTCCGCAAGCGGCGCGAGTCCGGCTACGAGCGCCCCGAGGGCCCCGGCCCGCACCCGCAGCCCGGCTCTCCCCCGAACTCGGGGCGCGGCGCCCACGCGTGACCGCCCCGGGCCCTCGTCTCCGCCGCCCCTCCTCCACCACGCCTGACCTGCGCCGCCCGCCCGCGGTGCGGGTCAGGCGTCCGTGCGGAGCCTGAGCACCTCGGGGGGCGGGTGCCGGGTCGAGGTGTGCCGGACCTCGGCGGCGAGGGGCGGGTCCAGGGGCCGGTACGTGACCTCCCCGATCCCGATGGCGGTGGCGGTGGCCGTGGCGGTGGCGGTGTCCCCTCCGCCCGCCCCTCCGCCCGCCGCGCCACCCGCGCCCGCCGCCCGCCCACCCGCGTCCGCCCGCAGGGCCATCTCCGCCAGCAGCTCCGCTCGCTGCACCGCGGTCAGCGGGCTCGACACCAGCGGCGCCTCCTCCTCGCCCGGCAGCACCAGCACCAGCGCCTGGGGGCGGCGCGGGGTGCCGGTGTAGCCGATCACCGCCGCGTCCCGCACCTCCGTGTGCCGCAGCTTCCGCCAGCCGCGCCGCCCCGCCGGGTAGGCCTGGTCCAGCCGCTTGACGACCAGGCCCTCGATGCCGCTGGCGGGCAGGGTCTCGTACCAGGTCTCGGCCACCTCCGGGTCGGTGGTCATCGGGACCGGTTGCAGGGGCGGGCCGAGCGGGAGCAGCAGGTCCACCAGGAGGGCCCGGCGCCGCTCGTACGGGCGCCCGCGCACGTCCTGCCCGGCCAGTTCGAGGACGTCGAACGCGGCGTACGAGGCCGGCAGGCTCTGCGCGAGGACGGCGGCCCTGGCCGCGGTGGCGGCGGCCCGCCGCTGGACGAGGGCGAAGTCGGTGCGCCCCTCGGACCACACCACCACCTCGCCGTCGAGGACGGTGTCGGGGGGCAACTGCCGCGCCGCGGCCACCAGGTCGGGGAAGGCGCTGGTCACGTTCCGGCCGGAGCGCGCCTGCAGCAGTACCTCCTCGGGCGTGCGGACCACGATCAGCCGGTGTCCGTCGAACTTGGGCTCGTACGCCAGGCCCGCCGCGCGCGGCAGGGTGCGCACGGGGGCAGCCAGCGCCACCTGGATCACGGCGGGCCCCGTTTGCGTGAGGCCCTGGACCCGGCCCTTTCGGGGAGCCGGTGGGCGCGGTCCGGGTCCAGCAGGGGCGCCCAGAGGTCGCCGTCCCGCTCCAGCCGGGGCGGGAGGTCGTCGGCGAGGAACACCAGGTCGGACGGTGTGCGGCAGTCCTCGACCTCGGCCCATGACACCGGTGCGGAGACGGTGGGCCGGGCGCGCGCCCGCAACGTGTAGGGGGCGGCGGTGGTCTTGGCGGCGGCGTTCTGGCTGTGGTCGACGAAGACCTTGCCGGGCCGCAGGGCCTTGGCCATGCGGTGCACGACGAGTTCGGGGAGCTCGCCCTCGGCTTCCTGGGCGAGGGCCTTCGCGTACGCCGACACGAGCTCGGACGGGGTCGGTTCCAGGGGCACGGACAGGTGCAGCCCTTTGGCCCCGGAGGTCTTGGCGCAGGCGACGAGCCCGTCGGCGGCGAGCCGCTCGCGCAACCACCCGGCCACCGCACAGCACTCGACGACGGTGGCGGGCGCCCCGGGATCGAGGTCGAGGATCAGCCGGTCGGCGACGGCGGGACTCCCCGCCGTCCACTGGGGCGTGTGGAACTCCACCACCAGGTTGGCCGCCCACATCAGCGACGGCAGGTCGGAGACGACCACCTGCTCGGCCGAGGGGTCGTCCGACCGCGGCACGGCGGCGGTCTTCACCCAGGCGGGCGTACCGGGCGGCGGGTTCTTGGTGAAGAACAGCTGTCCTTCCGGCCCGTCGGGATAGCGCAGGAACGACACCGGCCGGTCGTGGATGTGGGCCAGCAGCGCAGTGGCGACGGTGGCGTAGTAGTGCAGCACCTCGCCCTTGGTGAACCGGGTCTCGGGGTACAGGACCTTGTCCAGGTTGCTGAGCGAGATGCGACGCCCCTCCACCATTGTGATCGGCGTCATACGATGAGACTGCCACGAAACGGGAGGAACCGTGCGATCCATCTGGAACGGGGCCATCTCCTTCGGCCTGGTCAGCATCCCGATCAAGCTGGTGAACGCCACCGAGAGCCACTCCATCTCCTTCCGCCAGATCCACCTCGACGACGGCGGCCGCATCCGCTACCGCAAGGTGTGCGAGCTGGACGGCGAGGAGGTGTCGAGCGACGAGATCGGCAAGGGCTACGAGGAGGCGGACGGCTCGATCATCCCGATCACGGACGAGGACCTGGCCCGGTTGCCGATCGCCACGGCGAAGACGATCGAGATCGTGTCGTTCGTACCGGCGGACGAGATCGATCCGCTCCAGTTGGACTCGGCGTACTACCTCGCGGCGAACGGAGCCACGGCCGCCAAGCCGTACACCCTGCTCCGCGAGGCGCTCAAGCGCAGCCGCCGGGTCGCGATCGCCAAGTACGCGCTGCGGGGCCGGGAGCGGCTGGGCATGCTGCGGGTCGTCGACGACGTCATCGCCATGCACGGACTGCTCTGGCCGGACGAGATCCGGCAGCCGGAAGGGGTCGCCCCCGAGGCGTCGGTCTCGGTGCGCGAGGCGGAGCTGGACCTGGCGGACGCACTGATGGCGACGCTGGGCGAGGTCGACATGGCGTCGCTGACCGACGAGTACCGCGAGGCGGTCGAGGCGATGATCGAGTCGAAGGCGGGGGGCGCCTTCGAACCGCCGTCGGAGGCGGAGGTGGAACCGGCCGGCGGCAAGGTGATCGACCTGATGGCGGCGCTGGAGAAGAGCGTACGGGCGGCCAAGGCGTCGCGGGGCGGGGACGAGGAGGCGGCCGGGGCCGCGGCGGAGGCCGAGGTGACGCCGATCCGGCAGCCGGCGCCGCGCAAGCGGGCTCCGGCTGCGCCGAAGGCGGTGGGCGGCAAGAAGTCGACGGCCGCGGCCAAGAAGACGACGGCGGCAGCGGGGAAGTCCACCGCGACCAAGTCGACGGCGAAGACCGCGAAGACGGCGAAGACGGCCACCACGGCGAAGACTGCGAAGACGGCCAGGAGCACCAGGTCGGCGAAGGCCGCCGGCGCCGCCGAGCAGACCGCGAAGAAGGCGGCGAAGACGACGGCGAAGAAGGCCACCCCCCGCAAGCGGGCCTCTGCGTAGCCGCCGGCCGGCGGGGGAGCGCGGCCCGGCGGACGGAAGGTGGGCTCGGCCCTTCGGGTCCCCCGGGCCGTGTCACCGCCCCTGCCACGTCCGGGCGTCCCGGGCCAGCGCGAACAGTCCCTCGACGTCCGGCGGCTTGAGCGTGAGCGGCGACGACGCCAGGGCGGCGGCGGCCGTGGCCGGTTCGAGCACGCGGATGTCGCGGACCGTGGGGGCCACGTCGACGCGGGAGGCGTCGACCAGGGCCAGCGAAGGCGTGGCCGTGGCGCCCAGCGCCCGCGTGGCGGCGGCGGCCGCGCGGCGGATCCAGCGGGGATCGGGGCGGGGGTCGGCGCGGCCCACGCCGAGCAGGAGGTCGCCGACGACGGCGCGTTGGCGGCGGCCCGGGAGGCTGCGGATGCAGAAGACGCCGGCGGGGCCGATCAGCAGGTGGTCGAGGCGGCCCAGCGCGCGCAACGGGATGCAGTGCACGACCCGCCAGCCGTCGGCGTCGAGGGCGTCGAGGAGGTCGCCGATGCGCTGCTGGGCGGTGAGTTCCTGACGCAGCCGGTGGCGGGTGCGGGCGCCGGCGGAGCCGTGGGCGAGTTCGCCGAGCAGGGTTTCGCCCGGGCGGTTCGGGGCGAGGTCCTCGTCCGGCGGCAGGGCGAGGCGGCGCAGTTCCGTCCGGGTGGGGACGGGCGGCGGGCCGATGGTCCAGGCGCCGCCGAGGTACGGCCGCAGCGCCGTGACCACGGCTTCGCGGTGCTGGTCGGCGAGCACGCTGATCCGGTTGGTCTGCCGGTCGTACCAGGCCACCGCCCGGCCGTCGGGCAGGTTCACGTAGAGCCGGCCGCGGCCGGGGCGGCCGCTGGGCAGCACTGTGAGTCCGCGCATGGACGTCACCCCCCGGGGTCAATGGGACCAGGGCGGGGGGCCGGGGGCAATCCCCCGTGGGGAGTTCTCGGTCGTGTAACGGCTTCTACGGGAGTCTGCCGGGTTCCTGTTACACGCTCATCGCGGTACCGCAACGGCGGGTTCCTAGGTTGGTGGCGATGACGTCGGGTGGCGATGACGAAGGAGGGCTCCGCGTGAGCATCGTCCGTACTGTGGTCCGCGCCACCGCCGTGGGCGCGTGTGCGGGAGGTCTGGTCGTGCTGCCCGCGGCCGCGGCCCTCGCCGAGGGGCTGCCCGCGGCGTCGGCGGCGCGGACGCCGGTCAAGCGGGTGGCGCTCGCGGACGGGGTGTCCCGGGCCGAGGTCTACGAGGTCGCGGACGGTGTCTACCGGGCGGACGTCCTCGGCGGTGACGGGGCCAGGACGGCCACCCTGCACAGCGGGGACGGTGCGGTCGCGATCGGCGGCGGGGCGATGCACGCCGCCCTGCGGACCGACGGGCGGATCACGTCCTGGATCGGCGACGGCGGCGCGCCCGACGGACACGCGCCCGGCGGCAACGTGCCCGGCGGCCACAAGACGGCGACGCGCGACGGGGTCGTCCTCGCCGTGCCCGAGCCGAGCACGGGGGCGCTGCGCCTGAACACGCTGGCCGACGAGCCGGGCGACGGGGTGCTGCTGCTGGCCGCGGGCGGCGGCATCGCGGCGGTGGGGGCTGCGGGGCTCGGCTTCGCGATGCTGCGGCGCGGGCGTACCGACGGCTGATTCCGGGGAGGTTCCGGGGGAATCGGGGCATATCTCTGCATGCGGCCGGACCACGGACGGTCGGACCGCGGGTGCTCGGAACGCACCCGGTCGTGCCGCGGAGAGGAGGTCCCGCAGGTCATGAGGACGCCCCTCCTGCGCGCGGCTCCGCGAGCGACTCGGCGCGCGACCCGGCGCACGACCCGGCGCGCGGCCCTGCGTACGGCTGCGTGCGCGGCGCTGCTGCTGGTCGCCGGCTGCGGCGGGGGCGGAGGGCTGGTCAGTGCGGGGGTCGTGCCGACCGCGAGCGGGCCCGTGCAGCTGTGGCCCGGCCGCCAGGGGGCGACCGTGCCGCCCGCGGATCCGGGGGGCGCGCCCGCGGTGTACGTGCCGGGGCTGCCGCCCGTCCGGGGCCAGAACGTGCACGAGGTCGATCCGGTGGCCCTGGTCAAGGCCGAGGTGGCGGCGGGCACCGCCGGTGTGCCGCCGGAGACGGCGGCGGCGGTCGAGGCCTGCGGGAAGGAACCGGCGGGGGCGTGCCCGGTGCTGACGCCGTACTACCGGGACCTGACCGGGAACGGGCGGGACGAGCTCGTCGTCGGGATCGACATGCCCGACGGGATGATGTCCGTACGGGTGTACACGGCGGACCGGAACGGGCTGCTCAACCGGATCATGACGACCACGGAGTCCGTGGTGGGGGTGGAGCTGGCCGGGCAGGACGTGGTCCTGCGGGTACCGAGCGGAAACCCGGGCTACGAGCTGGTCACCGCCTGGTCCTGGGACTCCAAGGAGCGGACGATGCTGCCGACGCGGGAGCAGATCGTCCGCGTACCGCAGACGCAGGCGCAGGCGCAGGCGTCACCGCAGCCCCCGACGCAGGAACCGCCCGGGACGCAGGGACCGCCCGGGACGCCGGGGCAGTCGTCGTGAGGGCCCCCGCGTGGACGGCGTCGCTGACCTGGAAGTCGGGGTGCTTCATCGTCGTCATGTGCTGTGCGCTGGCGGCCGCGCTCGGCGTGCTCGTCCACGTGGAGGTGACCCGGCAGACCCTCACCACGGCCCGCGACAAGGCGCTCGACAAGCTGAGCGGCGTGGTCGCGGAGTACGAGGCGGGCGAGCCCCTGCCGCCCGATGCGGGACCGGATCCCGCCGGGCTGCCGCCGCCGTTGCGGCAGCTGGCGCTGAGCGGGCGGCGCGGGACGATGCTGGCCGAGGACCGGCCGGTGATGTGGGCGGCGGCGCCGGCGGACGGGAAGGCGCTGGCCACGTACGTCGACTACGCGCAGGGCGCGCGGACGATCAGCGGTCTCGACAACGCGATCATCGGCTCCTCGGTGGTGGCGATCGGCGGGACGCTGCTGCTCGGCGCGTTCGCGGTGACGCGGGTGACGCGGCGGCTGCACCAGACGGCGACGGTGGCCCGGCGGATCACGCAGGGGGACCTGGACGCGCGCGTGGACGATCCGCGGACGAAGGACCCCGCACGGCACCAGGACGAGGTGGCGACGGTGGCGGCGGCGCTGGACACGATGGCGGGGACCCTGCAGGCGAAGCTGTTGCGCGAGCAGCGGTTCACGGCGGACGTGGCCCACGAGCTGCGGACCCCGCTGACGGGGTTGCAGGCGGCGTCGGAACTGCTGCCGGATGGCCGGGCGACGCAGCTGGTGCAGGAGCGGGTGCGGACGATGCGGGGGCTGACCGAGGACCTGTTGGAGATCTCCCGGCTGGACTCCGGCAGCGAGGTGGTGGAGGGCGACCTGCACCAGTTGGGGCGGCTGGCCCGGCGGGTGGTGCGGGCGTCGGGTACGGACACCGAGGTGGTGGTCGTGCGGGACGCGCACGTGGAGACGGACCGGCGGCGGCTGGAGCGGGTGCTGGGCAACCTGGTGGCCAACGCGCACCGGCACGGCCGGACCCCGGTGGTGCTGACCGTGGACGGGCCGGTGGTGACGGTCCGGGACCACGGGGACGGCTTCCCCGCCTACCTGCTGGAGCACGGACCGGAGCGGTTCCGCAGCGGCGGCCCGGGGGGACACGGGCTGGGCCTGACGATCGCGCTGGGTCAGGCGGCGGTGATCGGGGCTCGCCTGGAGTTCGGCAACCCCGGATCCGGCGGGGCCCTGGCGACCCTGACCCTGCCCGACACCCCGCCCCCACCGCATCCGGGCGCCCCCGCCCACCCGGGCGGCCCGGGCGGCCCGCCCCCGCGCCGCTGACCCTGCGACGGGGCCCACGGCGGCCCGGGTACGGGCACGCGGGGGCCGACGGGGGGTTACTCGTTCGGCGGAGGGGTGCGTCGGGTGGGCTTGGTCCAGGGCCAGCGGAGCCTCGGCTTCTCCGCGTCCGGGGAGTACGTGTACTTCCAGCCCTTCTGGAGGCCCAGCCGTCTGGTGTAGCCCGCGGGGACCCGCTCGTACAGCAGGACCGTCGGGGGGCCGCCGTCCGGCGCCGGGACCGGGATCTCGTACCACTTCGGGGGGTGGCCGGTCGGACCGACGAGGATCGGCAGGGTGCGGCCGTCCATCGGGCCGCCCTCGAAGGGGGTGGGTTCGCTTCTCACCCCTCCAGTGTCACAGCAGGTGGGCGGCCTCGGAGACCACCGGGATCACGCGCCGCGCCAGGACTCCGGCCGGCCCGTCGGCGGTTTCCAGGGCGAGTGCCGCGCGGGCCGCGGCGGCCGTCTCGGGGTCGGTGGCGGCGGTGGCGGTCAGCAGGGCGATGAACTGGTCCACCAGCCAGTCCCGCAGGGTGCCGGCGTCGGGCTGTTTGCCCTCGTCGATCCATATCAGGGAGGCGGCTTCGACGGCGGTGATCCAGGTGCGGACCATCATGCGCAGCCGGGGCCCCGGTCCGGGCGCGGGGACGGACAGGTGGAGCAGGATCTCGCGGGCTGCGGCGCGGCGGATGCCGTCGACGGTGGCGGTCGTGCGGGAGGTCTCCACGACGCTGCCGCCCTGGAGGAGGGCGGTGAAGCCGGTGTCGTGCTCGTCGACGAAGGCCAGGTAGTGGTCCAGGGCCCGGGCCAGGCGCTGGGTCAGCGGGCCCGTCCGGGGTACGGCGAAGCACTGGTCGAGCCGGTCCGCGGCCGAGCGCAGGGCGGCCTCGTAGAGCTGCTGCTTGCCGCCGGGGAAGTAGCGGTACACCAAGGGCCGGGAGACACCGGCCGCCTCGGCGACGTCGTCGAGGGAGACCTCCTCCGGCGCCCGGTGCGCGAAGAGCGACAGTGCCACGTCGAGGAGCTGTGCCCGCCGCTCCTCGACGCTCAGCCTGCGGTACGCGGGTGCGGTCATGCCCGCAGGGTAGCCGCCGCGGGCCGGCCGCAGGACTGCCGCAGCAACGCGGTCTGCGCACGGCAGCCGGGGCCCGCCGCCCCCGGGCCGCCGGCCCGCGCCCGCGCCCCGTCCGGTATCGCCCTCGAAGACCTCACGGGCATCCGCAGCCGGGTACGGCTCCGCAAGGACCAGCGGACCACCCTGCACACGTGGAGCTTCCACCAGCTCGTCCGGTACATCGAGTACAAGGCCAAGCGGGCCGGAGTGCCGCTGGTGTACGTCGATCCTGCGTACACCAGCCAGCAATGCTCCGAGTGCGGCCACATCGACCGGAACAACCGCGTCGATCAAGCGACGTTCGCACGCCGGTCCTGCGGGACCCTCAAGCACGCGGACGACAACGCGTCCCACAACCTCGCCCGCAAGGGCCAGACCGCGTGGACAGCGGGGCGTGAGTCACGCGTCCCAGCCACCCCATAGAGGTGGCTCAGACGGAGGAGGCCACGCGACAACCAGCCGCGCCCCACCTCCAAACCCGGCCCTTCGAGACCGGGTCAAGTTGACGCGAGGAGTCCGGAGCTTCGCCAGAGCCGGCGGCCGACGCCGCGCAGGACCCCGATGTCGTCGAGGAAGTCGGTGAGCCGCCCGGCTCCGGTCTGCATGACCTCGCGGCGGTGGCCGCTGGCCTTGACCTGGGCGACGGCCTCGCGCCGGTCGAGGCCGACGTTCTCGTACACCTGCGGGTTGACGAAGGCGAGGGAGAAGACGCGGGCGGCCTCGCCGCAGCTGATCCGGGTCAGCTCCTGCTCCCAGCGCGGGGCCGTGAGCATCTGGCGGCGCAGTTCCTCGCGGGCGTAACGGACGTGTCGGGCCTCCTCGATGACGTGGATCCGGGTGACGCCGCGGACCAGCGGCTGGATGCGCTCGTCGGGGAAGGTGAGGCGCTGCATCCAGTCGAGGATCTCCTCGCCGAGCAGGGTGCAGGCGAAGGAGCCGGGGGTGGTGGAGACGGTCTTGAGGACGCGGGCGAGGTTGTGGTTGAGGCGGGAGACCGGGTAGGCGGGGGCGCCGGCCTTCTGGATCATGCGGGCGAACATCATCGAGTGCCGGCACTCGTCGGCTATCTCGGTGAGCGCGTAGCGGACGTGGTTGCTGGTCAGCGACTTGTCGTAGATGTGCCGGACCAGCAGCTGCATCAGGATGATCTCGAACCAGATGCCGAGGGAGGCGAGCGAGGCGGCTTCGTGGCGGGACAGGTCGATGCGCTGCTCCTCGCTCATCCGCTTCCACATCGGGGTGTCGTAGAGGGAGAGCAGCTCGGGGGGCCAGTAGTACGCGCCGTCGACCAGCGGGGCGTCCCAGTCGAGCTCCTCGTCGGGGTCGAAGGAGTGCTTGGCGGAGGAGTCGAGGAGGCGTGCGGCGGTCTCCTCGCGGTCCTTGAGGAGGCCGAGGGCGTCCCGGAGGGCCTGGTCGCGGTCGGTCCCGCGGCCCTTGCCTCGGTCGGTCCCGCGGTCGTCCGTGCGGTCGGTGGTGGTCGTCATGGCGGGGCACCTCGCCCTGTTCCGGGGTGGGTTGGGGTCACGGCTGCGATCCCCCGGTGCGGTCACCAGTTATGAGACTGCTTGTCAGCAAGAGCGTCAATCCCCTGCGCGCCACTTGTTGACTGCGCGTCTACCAACGTGTGACATTGCCAACGATCCTGTCCTGCACGGCAGTACGCGAGGCGAGGGGGCGTCAGTGTCGACGCACGAGCTCTACACCGCAGTCCCGGACGAGGACGTCTGGCAGGTCCCGGCCACCGGCGCGGCCCGCTTCAACTGGGAGTACGCGCAGGGCCGCGAACGGCTCCTCGCGCTCTACCAGAAGGGCAAGGACAAGCAGTGGGACGGCGCCAAGCGCATCGACTGGGACCTGCCGGTCGACCCTCACAACCCGCTCGGCACCCCGGACGAGGCCCTGACCCTGCACGGCACCCGCTACTGGTCGAAACTCACCGAGCAGGACAAGGGCGAGCTGCGCCGGCACTACGCCTCCTGGAACTTCAGCCAGTTCCTGCACGGCGAACAGGGCGCGATGGTGTGCGCGGCGCGCATCGTGGAGTCGGTCCCGGACCTGGACGCCAAGTTCTACTCCGCCACCCAGACCATGGACGAGGCCCGGCACGCCGAGGTCTTCGGCCGCTTCCTGCACGAGAAGATCGGCCTGCTCTACCCGATCAACGACAGCCTCCAGGGCCTGCTCGGGGACACCCTGCGCGACGCCCGCTGGGACATGCCCTACCTGGGGATGCAGGTGCTGATCGAGGGGCTGGCGCTGGCCGCCTTCGGGATGATCCGCGACACGACCGACAAGCCGCTGCCGAAGCAGATCCTGGCGTACGTGATGCAGGACGAGGCACGGCACGTGGCGTTCGGACGGATGGCACTGCGCGACTACTACCGGCAGCTCACCGACGCCGAGCTGCGCGAGCGCGAGGAGTTCGTGATCGAGGGCTGCCACCTCATGCGCGACCGGCTGCGCGGGGTGGAGGTGCTGGAGAACTTCGGCATCCCGCGGCAGGAGGCGGTGCGGTTCACCGAGCAGTCGGAGTTCCTGCACCTGTTCCGCAGGCTGCTGTTCAGCCGGATCGTGCCGTGCGTCAAGGACATCGGCCTGTGGGGGCCGCGGCTGCAGAAGGCCTACCTGGACATGGGGGTCTTCGAGATGGGCGACTCCAACCTGGACCTGCTGATGAGCCAGGACGAGGAGGTCGCCGAGGCCCTCGACCGCGAGCGGTTCGCGGCCGAGGAGGCGGCGCGGGTGGCGGAGGTGGCGGCCGCCATCGCCGAGGGGGCGCAGGAGGGCGCAGTCGACACGGAAGGCGGGGGCGGGCGGGACGGCCGGGCGGGTCCCGAGGCCCCGTAGCCGGTAGCCGGACGCCCCGCCGCTACCCGGCGGTCGTCGGCGCCGACTCCCGCCCAGGCTCCGGCGGGAAGTCCGTGCGCAGGGTGAACGCGTACGGGGTCGGGCCGTGTTCCCGCAGGTGGAGGAGCCGTTCCTCGGCGTCCGCCACGGTGGGCCGCTGCCCGGCCGGGACCCACCACAGGGCGGTCATCGCGTCCGTGACGTGCTCGAACCACTCCCGGCGGCGGGCCAGGACCTCCCGGTGCCGGCCCCGGTACATGTAGGCCTTCAGGGCCTCGGGGTCCCGCCACACGGACATGTTCAGGATCAGCCATGCGTCGTCGAAGACCGCCACGTCGGTGGCGTTGCCCTCCTCCGACTGGAGCCGCCACACGAACCCGTCGGCCGCGTCGGCATCGGCGTTGACCGGGTCGAGGGCGTCGACGAAGCCCTTCAACTGCGGTGAGTCCAACGAGTACTTGAGTCGGGCTATGTTCACCTGTGCGAGTTCGGCCACGGATTCGGATACGGGTTCGCGTTCAAGGGTCATGAACGTAGCGGTACCAGCCGACCCGTCCGCGGTGCAGGGCATTTCACTCCCCGGACGCGGACGGGGACGGGGACGGGGGCGCGAACGCACGCGGCGGCAGGGCCGGGGGCCGGGGCGTGGCCGCAGGCCCCGGCGTGGTGGCAGGCCGGGGCCGGGCCGCAGGGGCGGCCGCACGCGCCCCGTCGCGCAAGGCCGCCTCCATCACCGCGCGGGCGATCGGCGCGGCCGCACTGTTGCCGCTGATGTGCCCGCGGTCGCCCGCCGCGTCCTCGACGACGACCGCGACCGCCACCTCCGGAAGCGGTGCGCCCGCGGCCTTGGCCCAGCCGATGAACCAGGCGTACGGGGTGCCCGCGTTGCCCACGCCGTGCTGGGCGGTGCCCGTCTTGCCGCCGACCTCGGCCCCCGGGATGGCCGCGTTGCGCCCGGTACCGTCCTCGACGGCGTTCACCATCAGCCGCTGCAGCCGCAGGGCCGTCGCCGGGTTCATGGCGCGGCCGAGGCTGCGCCGGCCGGCGCGCCGGACCTGGCTCCCGTCGTCCTGGGTGGTCCGCTCGACCAGGTACGGGGCCCTCAGCTCGCCGCCGGACGCGACGGCCGCGGCCACCATCGCCATCTGCAGCGGGGTCGCCTTCGTGTTGAACTGCCCGATCGAGGACAGGGCGAGCTGGTCGGGGCTCATGTCGGTGTCGAAGTTCGACCGGGACACCCAGGCCGGCACCCGCAGGCCCTCCTCGTTGAAGCCGAACCGGCGTGCCGCCTCCACCATCCCCCGCAGCCCCACCTGCACGCCGATCTTCGCCATCACCGTGTTGCAGGAGTGCCGCACCGCCTCCGCCATGGAGGCGTCCCGGCAGCCGGTGCCCACGTTCGGCAGCAGGGTGCTGGTGCCCGGCAGCGGGTAGGGGTCGGGGGTGCGGGTCGGCGCGTCCACGTCCGTGACCACGCCCGCGTCCAGGGCCGCGGCCGCCGTCACGATCTTGAAGGTGGAGCCGGGCGGGTACGTCTCGCGCAGCGCCCGGTTGAGCATCGGCCGGGCCGGGTCCGCGTTCAGCCGCGTCCAGGCCGCGGTGACGCCCGGGCCGGTGCCGGACAGCACCCCCGGGTCGTACGAGGGGCTGCTGACCAGCGCGAGGATCCTGCCGGTGGCGGGGTCGAGGGCGGCCACCGCGCCCCGCTTGCCCGCCAGCGCGCCGTACCCGGCCCGCTGCACGGCCGCCCGGACGGTGGTTTCGGCGTCGCCGCCGTCGGGTCGGCCGCGGGACAGCTCGTACCAGAGCGGGAAGAACGACAGCCCCGGGTCGGTGCCGGCGAGGACGGGGTCCTCGGCCCGCTCCAGCAGGCTGGTGCCGTAGGTCTGGGAGGAGAAGCCGGTGACGGGCGCGTAGAGCGGGCCGTGGGCGTACGTCCTCTCGTAGCGCAGCAGTTGGCCGCTGTCCCGGGATCCGGTGACCGGCCGCCCCTCGACCAGGATGTCCCCGCGCCGCTGGGCGTACCGCTCGATGGCGGGGCGCTTGTTGGCCGGGTTCGCCCCGTAGGCGGCGGCCTCCCAGACCTGCACCCGGACCACGTTGGCCAGCAGGGCGGCGAGCATCAGGGCGCAGAAGTACGCGCACCACCGGATGTAGCGGATCACCGGCCGGCCACCGCCCCGCCGGCCGCTCCGGGCCCCGTCCCGGCGGGGGCGGGGCGCGGTCTGCGGGCGCTGTCGCTGAGCCGGACCAGGAGCGCGACGATGATCCAGTTGGTGACGACGGAGGAGCCGCCCTGGGCGAGGAAGGGCATGGCCATCCCGGTGAGCGGGATCAGGCCGGTCACTCCCCCGGCGATGCCGAAGACCTGGAGCGCGACGATGGAGGCGAGTCCGGTGGCCAGCAGCCTCCCGAAGGGGTCGCGCAGGGCGAGCCCGGCGCGGAAGCCGCGGTCCACCAGGATCCCGTAGAGCAGCAGGACCGCGGTGAGGCCGACGAGGCCGAGCTCCTCGCCGGCGGTGGCGAGGATGAAGTCGGACTTGGCGGCGAAGCCGATCAGGAAGGACTGGCCGTGGCCGAGTCCGGCACCGAGGAGCCCGCCGGCGCCGAAGGCGAAGAGGGACTGGGCGAGCTGTCCGGGGCCCTCGCCGCGGTCGATGGAGGCGAAAGGATTCAGCCAATCGTCGACCCGGCCGTGGACGTGCGGTTCGAGGCTGCCGACGGCGTACGCACCCGCGGCGGCCAGGGCCAGCCCGACGGCGATCCAGCCGATCCGCCCGGTGGCCGTGAACAGCATGATCACGAAGAGGCCGAAGAAGAGGAGGGAGGTGCCGAGGTCCCGCTCCAGGACGAGCACGCCGACGCTGAGCAGCCAGACCGCCAGGATCGGGCCGAGGACCCGGCCCGGGAGCAGCCGCAGCCGCCAGAACAGGCGGCGGCCGGTCAGGGCGAGGGCGGTGCGGTTCGCGGCGAGGTAGGCGGCGAAGAACACGGCGAGCAGGATCTTCGCGAACTCCCCCGGCTGGAACGAGAACCCCGCGAACCGGATCCAGATGTGCGCCCCGTTCACCGCCGGGAAGAAGACCGGGACCAGCATCAGCACCAGGGCCGCCGCCACCGACAGGTACGCGTAGCGCTGGAGCACCCGGTGGTCGCGCACGGCCGCGACGACGAGCACGAACAGGACGATGCCGAGGGCCGACCAGCGCAGCTGGTCCCCTGCGGCGGCGTCGGCGGCCGGGGTGGTCAGGTCCAGGCGCTGGATGAGGACCAGGCCGAGCCCGTTGAGCAGGAAGGCGATCGGGAGCAGCGCCGGGTCGGCGTACGGGGCCCGGAGGCGGACCGCGAGGTGGGCGAGCAGGGCGGCGCAGCCGAGCCCGGCGGCGTAGCGCGCGGTCGTCCCGGGCGGCCGGCCGGTGGCGGCGAGGCCGACGGAGAGGTGGCCGAGCACGCAGATGAGGACGGCCCCGGTGAGGAGCGTCAGCTCGGCTCCCCCGCGCCGGGACGGACGGACGCCGGGGGGCGGGTGCGGGAAGGGCTCCGCCACCTCAGCCGTCAGAGCGGTCATACGGGAAACGTAGCAAGTGGACGGGTGACATGTCCGCTTATGTCATAGGGTGCCGAAGAATCGTCAGAAACAGTCGGAAGTGGGAGTCGCGGCACATGGGACCAGTGGAGTTCATCGTCCTCGCCTTCCCGGAAGAACAGCTGCGGGTACCGGCGGTCGAGGCGGTGCTGGGGTTGCGGAAGACCGGGAACGTACGGCTCATCGACGGCCTGGTCACCACCAAGACCGCCGGGGGCGAGGTGCTGGCCGCGGAGTTCGACGAGTTCGTGGAACTCCAGGGTCTCCTCGCCCACCGGGAAGCGGCCCGGCTGATCGGCCCCGAGGACGTGAAGGAGGCCGCGGACCTGATGGAACGGGGCAGCTGCGCACTGCTGCTGGTGGTGGAGCACGTCTGGGCCGAGGACGCCGCCATCGCCGTACGGGCGGCGGGCGGGCGGATCGCGGGATCCGTCCGGATCCCGGCGGAACGGCTGGGGGTCGCCTGATGTTCATCCGACCCGTCGGCCCCGTCGTCCACCCGGCGCAACGCCCCGCCGGGCGGCCGCTGCTCCGGGGGATCCTGGCGCGCGGCGCCTACGTCTGGGACGCGGCCCAGCTTCCGGTCCGGCCGGCGCAGCACGATGCGGATGCGGGCGGGCCGCCGCCCTTCGCCGGGGCGGCGGGGGATGCGGAGGGGCCCGCGGCGGAGGCGCCCGCGACCGCGGAGGCGGTGGACACCGGGGAGGGGGTGGACACCGGGGAGGAGATGCGCCCCGGGGCCGAGGTCGGCGCGGGGCCGGGGGCAGGGCCGTCCCCCGGGCCGGCGGCTGCGAACGCCGGGGGCGCGCTGACGGCCCACCTGACCCAACTGGCCGCCCTGGCCAGGGAGGGCCTCCTCACCCCCGAGGAGTTCACCGCGGCCAAGTCCCGCCTGCTGAACCCCTGACCGGTTCGTGCAGCGGCCCCGACGGGGGGCGGGCCGACACGGGCGCCGGCCCTGCGCCCGGGCCCGGCCGGATCCGGCGCGCCCGCGCCCGCGTCCCGCCGCGGCGGTGGCCGTCGGGGGAATTTCCCCCACCCCGCCCCTTCCCGAAACCGGGGTTGCGCCCCCCGGCGCCGCGCGCCCGAGCTACCGGGGCTCCGCCCCGGACCCCGCTCCTCAAACGCCGGAGGGGCTGGATTGGCCGCGGGTGCCGCCGGGAGGGTGAGTGGGGCGGCAGGGCCGCGACGGATGGGGCGTTTGTCATATCTTGCGTGGCAGCATCGGCGGCCGGAGGTGATCCCATGTCACGCCGCCTACTCCACGCCGCCGGTGTCGCCGCCCTGTTCCTCACGGCCGGGCCGCTGTCCGCTCCCCACGCAGAGCCGCTGCCCCGCCCCACTGCCGAAGCCACCGCACGGGTCACCCCCCGTGGCACGGCCGTGGTCACTCCCGGCGCCACGGCCTCAGCCGGGGCCGGTGCCGAGGCCGGCGCCCCGGGCGGGGCCGCCCCCAGCGCCACTGCCGACGCGGCGGGCCTGGCCACCGCGCCGGCCGGGGCCACGGCGTCCCCGGGTGCTCCCCGCACCGCACCGGGCACGGCCGCCACCGGAGCCGCCCGCGGGCGTGGCGGTGGCTCCGCGGGCGACGGCCCGGGGCGGAGGTCCCGCACGGGTAACGCCGGGCGGGCGGACGAAGCCACCGCCGATGTCGTCACCGATGACCCCGCGCCCACAGCGGAAGCCACGCCGAGCGCCACCGCAACCGCCGGGGCCGGTGCCGGTGCCGGGGAAAGCCCCGGCACGGCAGGCGGTGTCGCCGGTGCCGGAGTCAGTCCCGGGAGTAGTGCCGGGACCGAGCCCGGGTCCGGGTCCGAAGCCAAAACCGGAGCCGGGGCCGGGGCCAGCCGGGGGGCCGGGGCCGAAACCAAAACCGGGGCCGGGGCCGATGTGGGTTCCGGGGCCAGTCCTGCTGCCGGGGGCGGCGCCGGCGGGGGTGGGATGAGTGCCGGTGGGGCCTCGGCTTCGCGGACCGGGAGCGTCGACTCCGTCGGGGGGTTGGTCTCGCGGCTCCAGGGGCTCTACCGGCAGGCCGAAGAGGCCGCCGAGGCCCACAACGCCGCCGAGGCCGCGCTCAAGGTCCGGCAGGAGGAGGAGCGGCGGCTCGGCACCGACCTGGGCCGGGCGCGGGCCGCCCTCGGCGTGGAGCGGGCCGCCGCCGGGCGGATCGCCCGCGAGCAGTACCAGGGGGCCCGCGGCCTCTCCCCGTACGCCCGGATGCTGCTCACCGGCGATCTGCGGGCCGCCCAGGACCAGCGTCGGCTGGCCGCCCGCGAGAGCGCCCGGCAGGCCGGGATCCTGGCCCGCCTCGCCCGCGGTGAGCGGCGGGCCGACGTCCTCGCCACGGCCGCCCGCAAGGCCCTCGACGCCCAGCAGGCCGGGGCGGCCCGCCAGAAGCGGCTGAAGGACGAGGCCGACCTGCGCCTCCGGGAGGTCGAGCGGATGCTGTCGGCGCTCTCCGCGGACGAGCTCGCCCGGGTCGGGGCGCGCGAGGCCGCGGACGCCGACTCCGCGCAGCGGGAGCTACTGGCCTCGGGCCGGCTGGGCGCGCCCGCCGCGGCCCGTACGCGTACCCCGACGGAGGCCGGCAGCACGGCCCTCGCCTACGCCACCGCCCAGATCGGCAAGCCGTACGTGTGGGGGGCGGAGGGGCCGGGGGCCTTCGACTGCTCCGGGCTCACCTCCCAGGCGTGGGCGCACGCCGGCCGGGCGATCCCCCGCACCAGCCAGGAGCAGTGGGCGCAGCTGCCGAGGGTGCCGCTGGACCGGCTGCGGCCGGGGGACCTGGTGGTGTACTTCCCCACCGCCACGCACGTGGCCCTGTACGTCGGTGACGGGAAGGTGATCCAGGCCCCGCGTCCCGGAGCCGCCGTCAAGGTGTCGCCCATCGCGGCGAACCCGCTGCTCGGGGCGGTCCGCCCGGACCCGGACGGGGTTCCGCTCACCGCCTACAGCCCGCCGGCCCTGCTCGCGACCGCCGCTGCCGCTGCCGCCGCCTCGGCGTCCGCCCCGGGCGGCGACGCCGGTTACTCGTCGGCCGAGGCTCCGGCCGCCGCCGGGGCGGAGGAGTCCGCGGAGGAATCCGCGGACTCCTCCACCTCGGCCAGGTAGTCCGCCGCGTCCTGGGCGTCGTAGAAGAACGCCTCGAAGTCGGCCGGGTTGTCGAAGCCGTTGGCGAAGCGGTCCGCCACCGGCTGGAACCGCCCGGCCGCCCCGATCAGGTTCAGCACGTGCTCCGGCGGCGGGGCGAGCATCGCGTTCGTCCACCGGGTCACCGGCTTGCCCGTCGCGAACCAGTACTTGTCGAACGTCGCCTTCATCCAGGCCTCGTCGAACGGCTTGTCGCCGTGCATCAGGATCGACGACAGGTACGAGGCCGCGCACTTCGCGGCGGAGTTGGCGCCCTGCCCGGTGATCGGGTCGTTCGCGACGACGACGTCAGCCACGCCCAGCACCGCACCGCCGCCCGGCAGCCGTCCGACCGGGTTGCGGACGACGGGCGCGTACCGGCCGGCGAGCGTGCCGCCGGCGTCCGTCAGCTCGACCCCGGTCGCCCGCGCGTGCTCCCAGGGGGTGTACCGCTCCATCAGGTCCAGGGTGAGCTTCAGGTGTTCCGCGGGGTCGTTGACCCCCCGGAACACGTCCAGCGGCCCGCCCGGCAGGCCTTCCCAGAACAGGATGTCGGCCCGCCCCGACGTGGTCAGCGCGGGCATGATGAACAGTTCGCCGACGCCGGGGACCAGGTTGCAGCGCACGGCCTCCGTGCCGGGGTGCTCGGGGCGCGGTTCGAGCCCGTGCACGTACGAGACGGCCAGCGCGCGCTGCGGCGTGCCGTACGGGGAGCGGGCCGCGTCCCGGCCGAACATCGACACGAGCTCGCCCTTGCCCGCCGCGACCAGCACCAGGTCGTAGGTGCGGGAGAAGTAGTCCAGGTCGGCGACGGACGCGCCGTGGATGACCAGCTGTCCGCCCCGCTGCACGAAGGTGTCGAGCCAGCCGGCCATCTTCACCCGCTGGTCCACCGACTGCGCGTACGCCTTGAGCCGGCCGAGCCAGTCCACGGCGCGGCCGCCGTCGGGGCCGGCGACCGTGACGCCGACGCCCTCGATGCGCGGGGTGTGCCGCTCCCAGTAGGCCAGCCCGAGGTCGCGTTCGTGCTGGAGCGCCGTGTCGAACATGACCTGCGTCGACATGATCCGCCCGGTGCGTATCTCGTCCGCGGTCCGGTTGGACATGAGCGTGACCTCGTACCCCTTCCCCTGGAGGCCGATGGCGAGCTGGAGGCCGGACTGGCCGGCGCCCACGACGAGTATCTTGCGCATCTCACGTTCTCGTTTCGGGGTACTGCGAGGGTGCAGGGGTGCGGGGGTGCAGGGGTGCGGGCGGGCGGGTGCACGGGGGTGGGGGCGGATCGGCCGCACCCCCGGACCCGCTACTCGGGCGTCTCGTCGAGGGCGTGGTCGACGAGCGTCAGCAGCGATTCGACGACGGTCTCCCGGCGCCGGGCGTCCATGATCAGCACGGGTACGCGGGACGGGATGGTCAGCGCCTCGCGGACGTCCTCGGGCTCGTACGGCTGCGAGCCCTCGAAGTGGTTGACGGCGACCGCGTACGGCAGCCCGCAGCTCTCGAAGTAGTCGAGGGCCGGGAAGCAGTCCCGCAGCCGGCGGGTGTCGGCCATGACGATGCCACCGATGGCGCCGCGGACCAGGTCGTCCCACATGAACCAGAACCGCTCCTGGCCGGGGGTCCCGTACACGTACAGCACGAGGTCGTCGGCGAGGGTGATGCGGCCGAAGTCCATCGCGACGGTGGTGGTGCTCTTCTCCGGCACCGCCGACAGGTCGTCGGTGGGGATGCTGGCCTCGGTCATCACCGCCTCGGTGCGCAGCGGGGTGATCTCGGAGACCGACGAGACGAAGGTGGTCTTGCCCACCCCGAAGCCGCCGGCGACCAGCACCTTGACGGCGGCGGGGGACCGGGAGCGGTCGTACTGCCAGGGCTGGACGGGCTCGTCGTCGACGGCGGTTTCACAGACGGCGAAGGCCACTGAGCACCCTTTCGAGCAGTGCGCGGTCGGGGCGGCCGGGGCCGTGCCCGGTCCCGTAGACACGGACCCTTCCCTGGTCGGCGAGGTCGCTGACCAGGACGCGGACCACGCCGAGCGGCAGCTTCAGCAGAGCCGCTATCTCGGCGATCGTGCGCATCCGGCGGCAGACCTCGACGATGGCGGGCATCTCCGGCATCCGGTCGTCGCCGTCGGCGGGCTGCTGCGGTTCGGACGCCCGGGTGTCCAGGGCCGCGACGAAGGTCTCGACGTGCAGGACCTGCGTGAAACGGGTGCGGCCGCCCGTGAGGGAGTACGGGCGGACGCGCGCGGGACGACGGTCGGCTCCGCGTATCGGCAGCCGGTCGGAGGCCGTGCTTCTCACGGGGTGTTCTCCATGGACTGGCGCAGCTCGCTGCGGACTTCGGGGGTCAGGACGTGTCCGGCGCGGCCGACGAACAGGGCCATGTGGTACGCGACGACGCCCATGTCGCAGTCGGGCGTGGCGTGCACGCCGAGGAGCGAGCCGTCGCTGATGGCCATGACGAAGACGGAGCCGTTCTCCATCGCCACCATGGTCTGCTTGACCTCGCCGTACTCCATGAGGGCCGCGGCGCCGGTGGTGAGGCTGCCGAGCCCGGACACGATGGTGGCGAGGTCGGCGGAGGCGCCCCGCGGGCCCTTGGGCCGGCCGGGGCCCTGGGCCGGGACCTGGCCCTTCCCGGGAGCGGCGGTCGCGGCCGCGCCGCCGGGGTCGGAGGACAGCAGCAGGAGCCCGTCCGAGGACACGACGGCGACGGAGTTGACGCCGGGCACCTCCTCGACCAGGTCGGTGAGCAGCCACTGCAGGTTGCGGGCCTGGGTGCTCAGTCCGTACGTACTGGGCGCGGTCATGTGCGTGCCTCCTGTGCGGTGTCCCCCTGGTCGGTGTCCTGTGCGAGCTCGGCGGCGACGACGCGCCGTCCGTCCCGCGTCCCCTGGTAGAACCCGCCGAGCCGGCGGCGCAGTTCCTCCGCGTCGACGCGGCGCGGCGCGGGGGGTGCGGTCCCGGCTCCCGGGCCGGCACCGGGGACCGGGGCCGGGCCCGGGCCCGCCGCGAATCCCGGGCCGGAGCCGGGGAAGGCCCGGCCGCCCAGGGTGCGCGGGGTGCGCTTGGGCAGGCCCTTGGCCGTGACGGCTTCGCGGCGCCCGTCATGGTCGGCGTGGGTCCCCTGGCGGGGGACCCAGTCGGCCTCGGCGGGTGCGTGCCCGTGCGGCTCGGCGGGTGCGTCGCCCTGTGCGGTGAGGACGCGGTCGGCCGGGGGCAGCCGTTCCGCGTCGGGTGCGGCGGGCGCGGCGGCCTGCCCGGGCAGCGTGGGGCTCGTCTCGTGTACGTCGACCGGCTGCGCGGTGGCGTCCGGCGCGTCCGCGGCCGCCGGGCCGGCGTGGTCGGGCACCTCGAAGGCGCCCGGTTCCGCGTCGGGGACGACCCGCGCGAGGAGTTCGTCGCCCGGATCCCGGTCGGCCGGGGTCGGTGCGGTGAACACCTGCTCGGCGGCCGGCAGTTCCTCCCGCGCGGCCCGCTCGTGCAGCGGCACCGGGGTGGCCGCGGCCACCGGGGCCGGGTCCTGCACCGGATCCGCGTCGGCGCCGGTCGCGGCATCGGCGTCGGCATCGGCATCGGGGGTCTGCGCCGCGCCGGGGGTCGGTGCGGTGAACACCTGCTCCGCCGGGGGCAGCAGCTCCCCGTCCGGGGTGGTGCCGCCGCCGGAGCCGGCGGCCTCGGGTGCCGTCCCGGGCAGCGTCTCGGCGTCGAAGCCGGTCGCACCGGCCGGGGCGTCGTCACCGGCGGCGGTGTCGGAGGCCAGGGCGTCGAAGCCAGGGGTCTCGGAGGCCACCGCGTCGAAGAGCGGGGTCGCGACCGCGTCCGCGGGCGCCGGCGCGGCGAGGTCCGCATCGACGGCCGGGGCGAAGTCCGGGTCCGCCGGCTCCGGGGTGGGCCGGAGCCGGGGCGGCAGGGTGTTCTCGTTGGCCTCGGCGATCACGCCCGGCAGCTGGAACCGCGGCAGGCCCGGCGCGGCGAAGGTGTGCACCGGGCTGGTCGGCGGGCCGTCCGGGAGCAGGGCCGCCGGGATGACGACCAGGCCCTCGATGCCGCCGGACCGCGGGGCGCGCAGCTCGGCGCCGACGCCGTGCCGGGCCGCGAGGCGGCCGGCCACGTACAGGCCGAGGCCGAGGCCGTGCTCCGCCTCGGACTCCTGGTCGTAGGCCTCGGGGGTGGCGAGGCGGGCGTTCAGCGCGTCCAGCCGGTCCGGGGTGACGCCGATGCCCTCGTCCACGACGGACAGCACCACGTCGCCGGAGTCCAGGTGCTGTGCGGACACCCTGACCTTGGCTCCGGGCGGGGAGAACGTCGTCGCGTTCTCCAGCAGTTCGGCGAGGACGTGCGAGACGTCGTCGGCGGCGTGTCCCGCGACCAGGCTGAACGAGGGCGGCACGGCGAGGTCGACCCGCTCGTAGCGTTCGATCTCGCTGACCGCGGCCCGCATGACGTCGACGAGCGGCACCGGGGCGCCGGCGCCCTGCCCGTGCTCCTGCCCGGCGAGGACCAGCAGGTTCTCGTTGTGGCGGCGCATCACGGTCGCCAGGTGGTCCAGCTTGAAGAGGGTCTCCAGGCGGTCCGGGTCCTGCTCCTTGGCCTCCAGCTCCTCGATGACCGCGAGCTGGCGCTCGACGAGGCCGAGGGTGCGCAGCGACAGCGACACCGAGGTGGTCGACATGACGCGCCGGTGTTCCTCGACGGTCTCGCGGAGCGCGGTCAGCTCGGATTCCAGCGCGTCGCGGGCCGTGGACAGCGCGTCGTTGCGGCCGATGAGCCGCTTCCGGTCGGCGTCCAGCCCGGCGATCTTGGTGTGCAGGGAGACCGTCTGGTCCCGGACGGCGTTGAGGTGGCGTACGACCTCGGCGAACTCGTCGTTGCGGCCGGTGAACCGGACCGGTTCCACCGAGCCCTCGGGCGTGGCCAGCCGGGCCGCGCCGCGCCGGAGGACCGACAGCGGCCGGGTCAGCGAGCGGGCGACGCCGGTGCAGACGCCGACGGTGACGAGGAAGAGCACGCCGAGGCCGGCGACGAGCATCTCCAGCCGGCTCACGTCGTCGTCGCGCAGGGTGCCGAGGGCGGTGGCCCGCTGCCCGGCGAGGGTGGCCTCCACCGACCGCATGCGGTCGATGCGGGCGGTCAGGGCGGAGCCGACGGCGGCGGCGTCGAGCTTGCGGTCGGCCGTGGAGAGCGTGGACCGCTCGGTGAGCCGCTTGAGGTAGTCGTCTGCGGTCTTGACCTCGGGGCCGGTGACGGTGGCGGCGAGGGTCTGGCGCACCTCCGGGCGGGCGGCGCGCGTGAAGTCGTCGAGGGCGGCCTGCTCGCGTACGCGCGCCCGCTGGGCGGCGGCGGAGAGTTCGTCGGCGACGGCCGTGTTCGGGGCCTGGTCGGCGCGGGGGACGGCGAGCGCCGCGAGGAGCAGTCCGCGGGTGGCGGAGGCCTGTTCGACGGCCTGACCGAGGGGGGACAGCGGGCGGGTGGTGACGAGGGCGGCCTCGGCGCGCGGCGGGGTCTGCTCGGCGAGCCGGTCGCCCGGGGCGAGGAGTTCGGCGATGACACCGGCGTAGGCCTGGTGGGCGGCGAGGGCGCTGCCCTTGCCGTCGACGGCCTCGGCGCGGACGGCCTGGACGCGGGCGAGGGACTTGGCGAGGGGCTCGTCGGCCTCGGCCCGGACCTCGTCGATCTGCCGGTCGGTCAGGGCGGTGCGCTCCTGGACGGGGTTCTTGGCCTGGGCGCCGGGACGGCCCTTGGCCACGTACTCGACGACGGCGTCGCGCTCGTCACCGAGCAGGTGCGTCAGGGTGAGGGTGTGCTGTGTCTGTTCGGCGAGGGTGACCAGCTGCTGGGAGTCGTTCAGCTCGCGGGTCGCCGTGACCACGGCGGGGGCGCCGGCCGCGAGGACGGTGAGACCGGCGACGGCGACGCCGACGACCAGCCTGCTGCGTACGTGGACGCGGCGTCCTGCGGGGGCTGGTCCGTCGGTGGCGGTGCCGTTCTTCCGAGACCGCTTCTTCTGCACCGGTGCTCGCAATCCTGTACGTGTTCTCGTGCTCGTCTACTCGTGTGGCCGAGGTAACGGCCGGTCAACAAGTAAACGCCCCCTGTCCCCTCAGTACCGCCTCAGACCTTCGCAGTGTGATGGGGAGAGAGCCTCACATCGCCCACCCGGCCACTCGAACGAGTGAACATCACGGAAGAGTTGGCGACCAACTCGGCAAACCGGCCGCGGAGCGACTCCGCGGCCGGGTGGTTGAAAGATCGATGGGGGCTTTGGCAATATGCGCGCCCACATGTCCCCGGGGGCGCCCGGGCGCCGGGCGGAGGCCCGGACCGGCGGCCGCCGTACGCCTCCGCGCCTTGGTACGGACTTTTACGGCCGTCGCGGGCGCCGGCGGCGGCCCCACGGGCAGAATGTCCGTATGCGCATCGACCTCGCCACGGCCCCCGGCAACCCGGAACGCCCCAACGAGGACTGGCTATCAGCCGCGACGCCCGCCGCCGGCGGCGGAGTCCTGGTCGCACTGGACGGGGTCACCCCGCCGCCCGGGGACGTCGGCTGCACTCACGGAGTGCCGTGGTTCACGGCCCGGCTCGGGGGTCGATTGACCGAACTGTCCGGATCGCGGCGGGACATGCCACTGGAGTGGATCTTGGCGGAAGCCATCCGCGACACGGCCGACACCCACCGCGGGGCGTGTGACCTTTCTCACGTGCGTACGCCGCAGGCGACCGTGGTGGTCGTCCGCTGGGACGAGGCGTACGTGGAGCACCTCGTCCTCTCGGACTCCGTCCTCCTCCTGGAGGCGCCGGACGGCGCGGTGACCGCGGTGCTCGACGACCGGCTGGACCGGCTCCCGCGCGAGGCGCTGCGCACCCGGGCGTCGGCGGACGCGCTGCGCAACGCGGAGGGCGGCTTCTTCACGGCGGCCGCGGACCCCGCGGTGGCGGCCCGGGCGGTGACCGGGCGCAGCCCGCGCGGGGAGGTGCGGGCGGTGGCCGCGCTCACCGACGGGGCGAGCCGGTGGACGGACACCTTCGACGAGGGCGACTGGGCGCAGTGCCTGGCGGTGCTGCGCAAGGAGGGAGCGCAGGGCCTGATCGGCCGGGTGCGGGCGCTGGAGACGGACCGGGAGCGCCCGGCCGCCCGCGGCAAGCGGCACGACGACGCGTCGGCGGTGTTCGCCGAGCTGTAGCCCCTTTCAGGCGGCGGCTCCGCTCCTCCGCGCCGGCTCCTCGCCCGCCCCTGTCCGCTCCGCGCCTACTCCTCGCCCTGGTTGAGCTGGTTGAGGAGCCGGGCCAGTTCCGCGACCTCGCCGCGGTCCCAGTCGGCGAGCTTGCGCATGTACTGCTCGCGCCGGGCGCCGCGGACCCGCAGGAACCGCTCGCGGCCCTCGTCGGTGAGCCCGACGAGGAAGGCCCGGCCGTCCGCGGGGTCGGGCTCGCGGGCGATGAGGCCGAGCACCTCCAGGGCGCGCAGCTGCCGGCTCATGGTGGCCTTGCCGACGCCGAAGTAGGCGGCGAGGTCGGTGGCCCGCTGGCGGCCTGCGGCCTCCAGCCGCACCAGCAGTCCGTACGCGGCGGGCTCCAGCTCGGGGTGCAGGGCGCGGGCCATCTCCCCGGAGGAGGCGCGGGCCCGCCGGAGGAAGACGGAAAGCTCCCGCTCCAGCGCAAGGAACTCCTGGTCTTCGCTGCCGTGCACGTGCCGCTCCTGTCCGTGTGTCAGGCACCCCCTGTGCCGATCACCTCCAGTATTTCGTAGAGGGTGCGGCGCCGGCCCGGGGCCCCGCCGGAGCGGGGTCCCGGGCCGGGCGGAGGTGTGCGGGCCGGTCGGCGCGGAGGAGTTCGGGCCCTCGGGGCGGATCAGGCGGCCGCGCTGACGGGGGCCGTCCGGGCCTCGGAGAGCGCCAGCTCCAGCACCTGGCGCACGTCCGTCACCGGGTGCACCTCCAGCCGCTCCAGCACCTCGCTCGGGACGTCGTCCAGGTCGGCCTCGTTCCGCTTGGGGATGATGACGGTGGTCAGGCCGGCCCGGTGCGCCGCGAGCAGCTTCTGCTTGACGCCGCCGATCGGGAGCACCCGCCCGGTGAGGGAGACCTCGCCGGTCATCGCCACGTCCGTGCGGACCTGCCGGCCGGAGAGCAGCGAGGCCAGCGCGGTCGTCATCGTGATGCCGGCGCTCGGCCCGTCCTTGGGGACGGCGCCCGCCGGGAAGTGGATGTGCACGCCCCGGTCCTTCAGGTCGGCGACCGGCAGCTCCAGCTCCGCGCCGTGCGAGCGCAGGAAGCTCAGCGCGATCTGCGCCGACTCCTTCATCACGTCGCCGAGCTGACCGGTCAGGGAGAGCCCGGCCGCGCCGGTCTCCGGGTCGGCGAGGGAGGCCTCGACGAAGAGCACGTCGCCGCCCGCTCCGGTCACCGCGAGGCCGGTCGCGACCCCGGGGACGGCCGTGCGCCGCTCGGCCGGGTCCTGCGCGGACTCCGGCACGTGGTGCGGCCGGCCGATGAGCGCCCGCAGGTCGTCGGCGCCGATGCTCAGCGGCAGCGCGCGCTCGCCCAGTTCGTGCTGGGCGGCGACCTTGCGCAGCAGCCGGGCGAGGGAGCGCTCCAGGGTGCGCACGCCCGCCTCGCGGGTGTACTCGCCCGCCAGCTTGCGCAGGGCCTCCTCCTCCAGGACGACCTCGTCCGCGCCGAGGCCGGCGCGCTCCAGCTGGCGCGGCAGCAGGTGGTCGCGGGCGATCACGACCTTCTCGTCCTCCGTGTACCCGTCGAGGCGGACGAGCTCCATCCGGTCGGCGAGCGCCTCGGGGATGGCCTCCAGCACGTTCGCGGTCGCCAGGAAGACGACGTCGCTCAGGTCGAGCTCCACCTCCAGGTAGTGGTCGCGGAAGGTGTGGTTCTGCGCCGGGTCCAGGACTTCCAGCAGGGCGGCGGCCGGGTCGCCGCGGAAGTCGGAGCCGACCTTGTCGATCTCGTCGAGGAGCACGACCGGGTTCATGGACCCGGCCTCCTTGATGGCGCGGACGATGCGGCCGGGCAGCGCGCCGACGTACGTGCGCCGGTGGCCGCGGATCTCGGCCTCGTCCCGTACGCCGCCGAGCGCGACGCGGACGAACGTGCGGCCCATGGCGTGCGCGACGGACTCGCCTAGGGAGGTCTTGCCGACACCGGGCGGGCCGACGAGGGCGAGGACGGCCCCGCCGCGGCGGCCGCCGATGACGCCCATGCCGCGCTCGGTGCGGCGCTTGCGGACGGCGAGGTACTCGGTGATGCGGTCCTTCACGTCGTCCAGCCCGGCGTGCTCGGCGTCGAGGACGGCGCGGGCGCCGGTGATGTCGTAGGCGTCCTCGGTCCGCTCGTTCCAGGGCAGTTCGAGGATGGTGTCGAGCCAGGTGCGGATCCAGGAGCCCTCCGGGGACTGGTCGCTGGACCGCTCCAGCTTGTCGACCTCCTTGAGGGCGGCCTCCCGTACCTTCTCGGGGAGGTCGGCGGCCTCGACGCGGGTGCGGTAGTCGTCGGAGGCCTCTCCCTCCTTCTCCCCGTTCAGCTCGCGCAGTTCCTTGCGGACGGCCTCCAGCTGACGCCGCAGCAGGAACTCGCGCTGCTGCTTGTCGACCCCGTCCTGGACGTCCTTGGCGATGGACTCGGCGACGTCCTGCTCGGCGAGGTGCTCGCGCAGCCAGGTGATGGCGAGCTTGAGACGGGCGACGGGGTCGGCGGTCTCCAGCAGCTCGACCTTCTGGGCCACCGTCAGGAAGGGCGAGTAGCCGGAGTTGTCGGCGAGGGCGGAGACGCCGTCGATCTGCTGGATGCGGTCCACGACCTGCCAGGCGCCGCGCTTCTTGAGCCAGCTGGTGGCGAGGGCCTTGTACTCCTTGACGAGTTCGGTGACCGATCCGGGCAGCGGGTCGGCGAGCCGCTCGTCGACGCTCTCTCCCTCGACCCACAGCGCGGCGCCGGGGCCGGTGGTCCCGGCCCCGATGCGGACGCGGCCGATGCCGCGGATGAGCGCGCCGGGATCGCCGTCGGAGAGCCGGCCCACCTGCTCGACCGTCCCCAGCACACCGGTGCCGGCGTACTTCCCGTCGACGCGCGGCACGAGCAGCACCCGGGGCTTCCCGCTGCGGACCGCGGCCTGGGCCGCCTCGACGGCGCCGCGCACCTCGGCGTCGGTCAGGTCCAGGGGAACGACCATGCCGGGCAGCACGACCTCGTCGTCGAGCGGCAGCACGGGCAGGGTGAGCTTTACGGACGTCGAAGCCATGATCTTCCCTTCGGCAGTGAAGTTGAGCTATGCCGACTCAATGCATGTGCGCCTCCAGGTGTTCCCCAACTACCGTTCGCCTCCGGCGAACACGCCCGGAAGGGGTCGGATCACGGGCCCGGGGCCAGGTGCCTGCCGGGGCCGGCGCCTACCGGGGCCGGCGCCTACCGGGACCTGGCGCGGTCCTTCGGGGCCGCAGCCCGCGACGGGCACGCCGTGCTCATGCGGATCTCCTGAACCCAACCCGCCGTCGGGCCGGGCTACGCCCCGAAAATGCGGATGTCGCCGGAGGACGTGCGGGCCTGCAAGCGGGCGGGGGCGGCCGGGTCCGTGGGGACGGAGACCTCGTTGCGGCCCGAGTCGGTGGCCGTCTCGACCCGGTACGGGGCCGCGGGCAGGCGCAGGGTGACGTCGCCCGAGGTGGTCTCGGCCGACACCGAACCGGGCCCCTTCGCGAACTCCAGGCGCACGTCGCCCGCGGAGGTCGCGGCATCGGCGCTCGCCCCGGTCAGGCCGGTCGCGGTGACCGAGCCCGAGGTGGTGCGGACCCGCAGCGGACCCGTGACGCCCTCGGCCCGGACGTCGCCGGAGGAGGTGGTGAGGTCGGCGGCGGCCACCCCGGTGACGGTGAGGCGGCCGCTTGTGCCGGCCAGCTTGACCGTCGCGCCGGCCGGGACCTCCAGCCGCCAGTCGGTGGAACAGGGGCCGGAGCCGGAGCAGCCGTCGGTGAGGACGAGGCGGCCCTGCGACAGCTGCCGCCCCGGCACCGGCTCCGGGCCGCCGCGGTAGCGGACCGTGCGGTGGATGCGGACTCCGGGGCCGCTGCCCGGGACCACCTCCACGGAGCCGCTGCGGGCGTCCGGCACCTCGACCGCGGTGACCGCCCCGGTGACCTCGGCGCCGTCCGAGAGGGTCGTCAGGCGCTCGCCGAACACGCATGCGGACAGGAGCAGGGCGCCGGCCGAGGCGACGAGCGCCGCTCGTACGGACCGGGACGGAACGCGGTGGAATGCCATGCCCCGACTCTGCCGGGGGCGGCCACGGCGGGCCGATGGTGCCGGTACCCGGATCCGGGGTGGGGTTGTCCCCCGGATCCGCCGGCCACCACGATCCCGCCCGCCTGCCCCCGCGGCGGCAGCGTCAGAGGCCGACCGAGCCGTCGATGCGCTCGCGCAGCAGGTCGGCGTGGCCGTTGTGGCGGGCGTACTCCTCGATCATGTGGACCAGCACCCAGCGCAGGGACACCCGCCCGCGCCAGCCGTCCTCGCCCTCCGCGTCGAGATCGGGCGCGGCCGCGGTGAACGCCCGGGCGAACGCCACCTCGGTGTGCCAGGCCTCCCACGCCTCCCCCGCGGCCCCGGCGGTACCGGGGCCGGGGCGGCCGGCCCCGGCGAAGTCGAAGTCGCCGTCCGGGTCCGCCTCCGAGGAGTACCGGGCCGGCGCTTCCTGACCGGCCAGGACCTGCCGGAACCAGCGCCGCTCCATGTCGGCGAGGTGCCGGACGAGCCCGAGCAGCGAGAGCGTGGACGGCTCGACCGGCCGCAGGGCCAGCTCCGCGCCCAGCCCGGCGCACTTCAGTTCCAGGGTGGCGCGCTGCGCCTCCAGGACGTCGGTGAGGATGCTCCGCTCGTCCCCGGTGGCCGGTCCGCCGAAGCGCCGTTCCGAGGTGTTGCCCGGGATCAGCTCCGCCCGACGGCCCGTCACGGCGGGGCGCTCCGGGCTCGCGGCCCAGTCCGTCCACGAGCCGTCGTACACGGCGAGGGATGCGGGCGGGTACCCGGCGAGGACCGCTCCGAGGGCGAGGACGCAGGCCGTCACCCCCGACCCGCAGCTGAAGTACAGCCGCTCCCGGCCCCCCGTCAACACCTCGAAGGCGTCCTTGAGTTCCCCGGCGGGCCGCATCTGGCCGCCCTCTCCCAGCAGCTCCCCGAACGGCAGGTTGACCGCCCCCGGCATGTGGCCCCCGCGCAGCCCCGGCCGCGGCTCCGGGGCGGTGCCGGCGAAGCGCTCCCGCGTCCGGGCGTCGAGGACGGCCGCGTCCGGGTCGGCCAGGGCGGCGGCCACGGCGTCGCCGTCCACCAGGAGCCCGGCGCGGGGGCGGGCCGTGAAGGAGCCGCGCGGGCCCTCGTACGCGGGCCCGGTCTCCTCGACGGGCAGCCCGGCGGCGGTCCAGGCCGGAAGGCCGCCGTCGAGGACGGCGGCCCGGTCGAAGCCCATGGCGCGCAGCATCCACCAGGCGCGGGCGCTGGAGTAGACACCGGCGCCGTCGTAGACGACGACGGTGCTGGTGTCGTCGATGCCGAGCTCGCGCGCGGCCGCGGTGAACGCGTCCGCGCCGGGCATGGTGTGCGGGGCGGGGGCGTCGTGGTCGGACAGGGCGCCGTCGAGGTCGAAGGGGCGGGCGCCCGGGATGCGCCGGCCGGCGCCGCGGTGGGCGCCGACGGAGGCGTCGAGGACGACCAGGCCGGGCGTGCCGAGGCGGGCGGCGAGCCAGTCCGCCCCGACGAGGGGCCCGACCGGCCCCCCACCCGCCCCTGCGCCTGCGCCCGTGCCCGTGTCGGTGTCGGTGTTCGACTGGGTGTGCTCGGTCATGCGGTGGGTCCCCCCGGAGCCTCGTGCGACGTGACGGCACCCATCCTGCCCCGACCGCCTCAGGGGCATCCGCCCGGGCGGGCCCAGACCGCGATCCGCGCCCCGCGCACCCGGTCCACCGAGCAGAGGTCGTAGTGCGAGACCAGCGTCTGCCGTTTGACGGCCTCCCGCGGGTACGGGTCGAGCGGCTGCCCCGCCGGGTCCATCAGCGCGATCACCCGCGGGGCGTCGTCCACCAGCCGGGCCCGGATACCCGCCGAGGGCAGCTCGGTGCCCCACAGGCTGGCCGAGGCGGCCGGGGAGCGGTCCAGGGCCAGGTCCCACAGCCCCCGGTACACGGCGGGCGAGGACAGCAGCCACTCGCGCCGCCGGGCGGGCAGGAACAGCACCGCGTCCCCGGGCCGGGCCCGTTCCCGGACCGCGGACGCCACGGCGAGGGCGTCGTCCTTGCGGCTCTCGGGGGTGCGCAGCCACACCGACCACCACCCGAAGGGCACCAGCACGGCGGCCACCAGCAGCCACGGCACGGCCGCGCGCCACCGCTGCACGGCCGCGAGGCGGGCCCCGGCCGCCAGGGCGAGCCCGGTCAGCGCGTAGAGCACGTACCGGTCGACGTACAGGGGGTGCACCAGCGAGACGGCGATCAGCAGCCCGGGCGGCAGCAGCGCGAGCGGTACGGCGACCCTCACCAGCTCCCGCGGCACCGCGCTCCCCCGCGTCAGCAGCCACGTCGCGGCCGCGACCACCGCGTACGCGGCCCAGTCCGCCCAGCCGGGCCGGCCGAGCCAGCCCAGCTGCTGCTCGACCTGCCGGGCGCCGAGCCGGGCCAGCGGGAGCAGCAGGACGAGGACGGCGGCGGCGCTGCGCCGCCAGCCGGGCGAGCGCCGGGCGGTGACGGCGTGGGCGGGCAGCGCGAACACGGCGAACGGGTGCAGCCAGCAGCCGAGGAGCAGCACGACGGCGTACGCGGGCCACCGCTCGCGCAGCATCAGGTACGTCGACCACACCACGGCCGCCGCGACCAGGGCGTACGAGCGGCCTTCCTGGGCGTACATCTGCACCGGCGGCAGCACGGCGTACGCGGCGCCGGCGAGCAGCCCGGCCCGCTCGCCCGCGAGCCGGCGGCCGACCGCGGCCACCCCGGCGGCGGCGAGGGCGGTGGCGGCGACCGACGGCAGCCGCAGCAGCCACAGCCCGGCGGGCGACGGGTCGGGGCCGGCGGCCGCGCCGGTGCCGGGGAGGGCGTCCGCGGCCAGGAACACGCCGTGCAGGAGCAGGTAGTACAGCCCGTGCACGGCGTCCACCTGCCCGAGCAGCTCGACCAGCCCGCCGAGCGGGCGGTGCGCCACCTGCCAGGTCACGGACTCGTCGCGCCACATGCTGCCGCCCCGGCCCGCGCCCCACAGTCCGAGGAGGAGCGCGAGGAGCGGCGGCAGCCAGCGCCGGGCGGCGGTGCGGATGTCGTCCTCCGGGTGCTTTCCGTAGGGGTGGGCGGCCTCCATACTCGGGGTCGGGCCGAAAACCTGCGGAGGTGGGGTGTGCGCACGGTACGAGCGGTGGCGGCGGTGCTGCTGGGTGCGGTGGCCCTGACCGGATGCGGTGCGGCCGGGGCGCAGACCCCCGCCCCCGGTCCTCCGGCCGCCTCGAACGCCCCGACCCCGGCGGGCCCGGTTCCCTCGGGGCCGGGCGTCCCCGCGACGACGGGCGGCCCGACCGGCCCGTCCACGGCGGCCTCCGCCGGCCCGTCCCCGGCCGCCGGGCGCCTGGTCGCGGTCACCCGCAGCGGTGGCTTCGCCGGGCGGACGACGGGCCTGCTGGTCACGGACGACGGCTCGTGGACCCGCCTGGACGGCGAGGGCCGGCGGACCGGATCCGGGAAGCTGTCGGCGGACGGGCTCGCGAAGCTGCGGGCGGCGCTCGCGGCCGCGGACTTCTCCCGCCTGCCCCGGGTCCCGACGGGCGGACCGACGGTCTACGACGGGTTCACGTACGCCTTCGTGCACGGCGGCCGCGAGGTCACCGCCCGCGACGGGGCGATCCCGCCGGGCCTGGCGGACGTACTGTCGGCGCTGCCCTCGTTCGAGGGCAGCTGACCCCGGCCGCGGACGCCCCGACAGGACCCCCGCAGGAACCGGCGCGGGCTTCCCACCGGGCACACCTGCGCGGGCGCCCCGAGGCGGACTCCAGGCAGACCCAGGGCGGATTCCGGGAGGCTTGCGGCCGGCTTCCTGCCGACTTCCTGCCGACTTCCTGCCGGCTTCGAAAGGTCTTCGGGGAGGCCTCCGCGGCACCCGGCATGGCGGCCCATATCCCCATTCCGACCGCAATCGGAATCAGCACCTCCGCCGGTTTCGCTGTCCGAACCCCGCATAGCCGCAGGCCGGTGGCTCCTCTACGCTGCACCCCTATCACGCGGATCTCCAGGGGCGGGACATGGAACAGACACACACCACCCACACCGGCGGCGCCGCGGCCACCCCCGGCGCTCAGCGGCGCGTGCTCGTGGTCGAGGACGACCGCACCATCGCCGACGCCATCACGGCCCGGCTGCGCGCCGAGGGCTTCCAGGTGCAGGCCGCCTTCGACGGGCCGGCCGCCGTGGCGGCGGCCGAGAGCTGGCAGCCCGAGCTGCTGGTCCTCGACGTCATGCTGCCGGGCTTCGACGGCCTGGAGGTGTGCCGCCGGGTCCAGGCCCAGCGGCCGGTCCCGGTGCTGATGCTCACCGCGCGCGACGACGAGACCGACATGCTGGTCGGGCTCGGGGTCGGGGCCGACGACTACATGACCAAGCCGTTCTCCATGCGCGAGCTGGCGGCCCGGGTCCACGTCCTGCTGCGCCGCGTGGAACGCGCGACGCTGGCCGCGCACGCCCCCCGCGGGGCCACGCTGCGGCTGGGGGACCTGGAGATCGACCACGCGCAGCGCCGGGTCCGGGTGCAGGCGGAGGACGTCCACCTGACCCCGACCGAGTTCGACCTGCTCGTCTGCCTGGCCGGCACCCCCCGGGCGGTGCTCTCCCGGGAGCAGCTGCTGGCCGAGGTGTGGGACTGGGCCGACGCCTCCGGCACCCGTACGGTCGACAGCCACATCAAGGCCCTGCGCCGGAAGATCGGGGCGGAGCGGATCCGTACCGTCCACGGCGTGGGATACGCCCTGGAGACCCCGGCGCAGGCGTGAGCGGCGGGCGCCCCGAGGGGGGGCTCCGCCCGTTCTCGCCGTTCTCGATCAAGACCAAGCTGGGCACGCTGGTCGTG
Organism: Streptomyces sp. NPDC029014; assembly: GCF_055564695.1. Taxonomy (NCBI): domain Bacteria; kingdom Bacillati; phylum Actinomycetota; class Actinomycetes; order Kitasatosporales; family Streptomycetaceae; genus Streptomyces; species Streptomyces sp. NPDC029014. Next base: position 76,324 of record NZ_JBVHVT010000017.1, on the reverse strand, counting down.
GTCTCGGTGTTCATCACCACCGGGCTGCTGCTGGTGGCCCTGCGCACCGACACCGAGCTCCGCTTCATCACGGTGTTCTCGGTGATCGCATCGATGCTGATCACCCAGTTCGTGGCGCACAGCCTGACGGCCCCGCTGGACGACATGACCCGGGTGGCCCGGGCGATCTCCCACGGGGACTTCACCCGCCGGGTCCGCGGGGCCGGCCGCCGCGACGAGCTCGGCGACCTGGCCTCCACCATCAACCTGATGGCGGACGACCTGGAGGCCGTGGACCGGCACCGCAGGGAGCTGGTCGCCAACGTCTCGCACGAGCTGCGCACGCCCATCGCGGCGCTGCGCGCGGTGCTGGAGAACGTGGTCGACGGGGTCTCGGAGGCCGATCCGGAGACCATGCGGACGATGCTGAAGCAGACCGAGCGGCTGGGCCGGCTGGTGGAGACGCTGCTGGACCTGTCCCGGGTGGACAACGGGGTGGTCCCGCTGAAGGCCCGCCGCTTCGAGGTGTGGCCGTACCTGTCGGGGGTGCTCAAGGAGTCCGGGCTGGCGGCCGCCGGCCGGCCGGGGCTGGCCTCGGGCTCCGGCGGGCACACCCGCAACGACGTGCACCTGCACCTGGACGTGTTCCCGTCGGGGCTGACCGCGTACGCGGACGCCGAGCGGTTGCACCAGGTGGTGGCGAACCTGATCGACAACGCGGTCAAGCACAGCCCCGCCCTCGGCCGGGTCACGGTCCGCGCCCGGGCCGGGGACGCCCCCGGCAGCCTGGCGCTGGAGGTGGTGGACGAGGGCCCCGGGATCCCCGAGGCCGAGCGGCACCGGGTCTTCGAGCGGTTCAACCGGGGCAGCGCCAACGGCGGCGACGGGGGCACCGGGCTGGGCCTGGCGATCGCCCGCTGGGCGGTGGAGCTGCACGGCGGCCGGATCCGCGTGGCCGAATCGTCACGCGGCTGCCGGATCCTCGTCACACTTCCGGGCAGCCCGGCGGCGTCGCATTGACGTAGGGTTCGACTGGGAAGGACATGATCTCGGCCACACGTGCACGAGGTCCGTCAGGGGTGCGAAGCCAGGGGGTCGCAACCCGGCTACTGCATACCCGAACCCCGTTGGTTTCCCGCCATTCAGAGCGGCGAAACCCGCCGTTCGGTGTGACCTACATGACGTAAGTCCGGCCCGGTCTGCATCTCCCCGCCCGGGAGGCGTAGCCTTTATTCCCGCTGTCCATACCTTGTGAAGCGGAAGAGGGCGGTTGCCGCCGTGTCGCCACAGTCCCCGAGTAACCCGAGCACCACGACCGAAGCAGCTGAGGGCGGGAAGACCCCTGCCTCAGGCTTCGGCGCCAATGAGTGGCTCGTCGACGAGATCTACCAGCAGTACCTCCAGGACCCGAATTCGGTCGACCGGGCCTGGTGGGACTTCTTCGCCGACTACAAGCCGGGGGGCGTGAGCGCTCCCGCCAAGGCCGACGAGCCGGTGAAGACCCCGACGGACGGCGCCTCCGCACAGGCCGCCACCGTCGCCACCGAAACCCCGAAGGTCTCCGACGCCGCCGCCACGGGGGCGGCGGTCGCCGCGCCGACCTCTTCGCCCGTGTCAGCTCCTGCCCCTGCTCCTGCCACTCCCTCTGGTGCCCCTGCTGTGACTGTCACCTCCCAGGCCTCGGCCGCCGCTCCGGCCGCCGCCGCTCCCGTCGCCGCCCAGAAGGCCGCGCCCGCCACCGAGGCCCCCGCGGGCCCCGAGCTGGTGACGCTCCGCGGCCCGGCCGCGGCGGTCGCGAAGAACATGAACGCCTCCCTCGACGTGCCGACGGCCACCTCGGTCCGCGCCGTCCCGGTGAAGCTGCTGTTCGACAACCGCATCGTCATCAACAACCACCTGAAGCGCGCCCGGGGCGGGAAGATCTCCTTCACGCACCTGATCGGCTACGCGATGGTGCAGGCCATCAAGGCCATGCCGTCGATGAACTACTCCTTCGCGGAGAAGGACGGCAAGCCGACCCTGGTCAAGCCGGAGCACGTCAACTTCGGCCTCGCGATCGACCTGGTCAAGCCGAACGGCGACCGCCAGCTCGTCGTCGCCGGCATCAAGAAGGCCGAGACCCTCAACTTCTTCGAGTTCTGGCAGGCCTACGAGGACATCGTCCGCCGCGCCCGCGTCGGCAAGCTGACGATGGACGACTTCACCGGCGTCACGGTCTCCCTGACGAACCCGGGCGGCCTGGGCACCGTCCACTCCGTGCCGCGCCTGATGCCCGGACAGTCGGTCATCATGGGCGTCGGCTCCATGGACTACCCGGCCGAGTTCCAGGGCACCTCGCAGGACACCCTGAACAAGCTGGGCATCTCCAAGGTCATGACCCTGACCTCGACGTACGACCACCGGGTCATCCAGGGCGCCGCCTCCGGCGAGTTCCTGCGCATCGTCGCGAACCTCCTCCTCGGCGAGGACGGCTTCTACGACCGCGTCTTCGAGTCGCTGCGGATCCCGTACGAGCCGGTCCGCTGGATGCGCGACATCGACGCCAGCCACGACGACGACGTCACCAAGGCCGCCCGCGTCTTCGAGCTGATCCACTCCTACCGGGTCCGCGGCCACGTCATGGCCGACACCGACCCGCTGGAGTACAAGCAGCGCAAGCACCCCGACCTCGACATCACCGAGCACGGCCTCACCCTGTGGGACCTGGAGCGCGAGTTCGCGGTCGGCGGCTTCGCCGGCAAGTCGATGATGAAGCTGCGCGACATCCTCGGTGTGCTGCGCGACTCGTACTGCCGCACCACCGGCGTCGAGTTCATGCACATCCAGGACCCGAAGCAGCGCCGCTGGATCCAGGACCGCATCGAGCGCCCGCACTCCAAGCCGGAGCGCGAGGAGCAGCTGCGCATCCTGCGCCGCCTGAACGCCGCCGAGGCCTTCGAGACCTTCCTGCAGACGAAGTACGTCGGCCAGAAGCGCTTCTCCCTGGAGGGCGGCGAGTCCGTCATCCCGCTGCTCGACGCGGTCATCGACTCCGCGGCCGAGGCCCGCCTCGAAGAGGTCGTCATCGGCATGGCCCACCGCGGCCGCCTGAACGTCCTCGCGAACATCGTCGGCAAGTCGTACGCGCAGATCTTCCGCGAGTTCGAGGGCAACCTCGACCCGAAGTCCATGCACGGCTCCGGCGACGTCAAGTACCACCTGGGCGCCGAGGGCACCTTCACGGGCCTCGACGGCGAGCAGATCAAGGTCTCGCTGGTCGCGAACCCGTCCCACCTGGAGGCCGTCGACCCGGTCCTGGAGGGTGTCGCCCGCGCCAAGCAGGACATCATCAACAAGGGCGGCACGGACTTCACCGTCCTGCCCGTCGCCCTGCACGGCGACGCCGCGTTCGCCGGCCAGGGCGTGGTCGCCGAGACCCTGAACATGTCGCAGCTGCGCGGCTACCGCACCGGCGGCACCGTCCACGTCGTCATCAACAACCAGGTCGGCTTCACCGCCGCCCCGGAGTCCTCGCGTTCCTCCATGTACGCGACCGACGTGGCCCGCATGATCGAGGCGCCGATCTTCCACGTGAACGGCGACGACCCGGAGGCCGTGGTCCGCGTCGCGCGGCTCGCCTTCGAGTTCCGCCAGGCGTTCAACAAGGACGTCGTGATCGACCTCATCTGCTACCGCCGCCGCGGCCACAACGAGTCGGACAACCCGGCGTTCACGCAGCCGCTGATGTACGACCTGATCGACAAGAAGCGCTCGGTGCGCAAGCTGTACACCGAGTCCCTCATCGGTCGTGGCGACATCACCCTGGAAGAGGCCGAGCAGGCCCTGCAGGACTTCCAGGGCCAGCTGGAGAAGGTCTTCGCGGAGGTCCGCGAGGCCGCCACGCAGCCCGCGATCGGCACCCCCGCCCCGGTGGAGCAGGCCGAGTTCCCGGTCGCCGTGAACACCTCGGTCTCCTTCGAGGTCGTCAAGCGGATCGCCGAGTCCCAGGTCAGCATCCCCGAGGCCCACACGGTCCACCCGCGTCTGCTGCCGCAGCTCCAGCGCCGCGCGGCGATGATCGACGACGGCACCATCGACTGGGGCATGGGCGAGACCCTCGCCTTCGGCTCGCTGCTGATGGAGGGCACCCCGGTCCGGCTGTCCGGCCAGGACTCCCGCCGCGGCACCTTCGGCCAGCGCCACGCGGTGCTGATCGACCGGGAGACCGGCGGCGACTACACCCCGCTGCAGCACCTGACGGAAGACCAGGCCCGCTACAACGTCTACGACTCGCTGCTCTCCGAGTACGCGGCGATGGGCTTCGAGTACGGCTACTCCCTGGCCCGCCCGGACGCGCTGGTCCTGTGGGAGGCCCAGTTCGGTGACTTCGTCAACGGCGCCCAGACCGTCGTCGACGAGTTCATCTCCTCGGCCGAGCAGAAGTGGGGCCAGACCTCCGGCGTCGTCCTGCTGCTGCCGCACGGCTACGAGGGCCAGGGCCCGGACCACTCGTCCGCGCGTCCCGAGCGCTTCCTGCAGATGTGCGCCCAGGACAACATGACGGTCGCGATGCCGACCCTGCCGTCGAACTACTTCCACCTGCTGCGCTGGCAGGTCCACAACCCGCACCACAAGCCGCTCATCGTCTTCACCCCGAAGTCGATGCTGCGCCTGAAGGCCGCGGCGTCGAAGGCGGAGGAGTTCACGAGCGGCGCGTTCCGCCCGGTCATCGGCGACTCGACCGTCGACCCGAACGCGGTCCGCAAGGTCGTGTTCTGCGCGGGCAAGGTCTACTACGACCTGGAGGCCGAGCGGGAGAAGCGCGGCATCACCGACACCGCCATCATCCGCATCGAGCGCCTGTACCCGCTGCCGGGTGCGGAGCTCCAGGCCGAGATCGCCAAGTACCCGAACGCGGCGAAGTACATCTGGGCCCAGGAGGAGCCGGCGAACCAGGGTGCGTGGCCGTTCATCGCGCTCAACCTGATCGACCACCTCGACCTGGCGGTCGGCGCGGACATCCCGGCCGGCGAGCGCCTGCGCCGCATCTCGCGCCCGCACGGCTCGTCCCCGGCCGTGGGTTCCGCCAAGCGGCACCAGGCCGAGCAGCAGCAGCTGCTCAACGAGGTCTTCGAGGCCTAGTCCCCGCTGCGGTCTGACGCAGGAAGGCCCGGTCCCCGTCACGGGGGCCGGGCCTTCGGCATGTGCCGCCGGGCTGCCGGGGGCGTATCGCAGCGTGCGGGCCCGCCCGGTCGGGGGACAGCTGCCCTGCAGGTGCAGCTGTGGGGGGCGAGCGGGACGGCTACTGCCAGCCGAAGTCGTTCTTCGGGGCGGCGGTCACGGTCTGCCAGCCGAAGTCGTTCCTCGGAGCGGCGGTGACGCTCTGCCAGCCGAAGTCCTTCTTGGGGGCGGCGGTGACGCTCTGCCAGCCGAAGTCGTTGGTGCCGGGGTTGACGGCCTGGGCTGCCGAGGAGCCGAGGAGGACGGATGCGGCGGCGAGGACGGTGACCGCGGCGGCCTTGGCGATGCGGACGGTGTTCATGACGGTTGACCTTTCGGCAGACGGGGCTGTGGGACGGATCCGGCCCCGCATCCCGCGGTGACGTGGCGCCGGTGTTGCCTGCCGGGCGGTGTCCCCTGCTGGCGAGAACTACTTTCGTCGCAGGCCAGAGGCGGTGGAAGGGCTTTCCGGTGGACCCAACGGGCCATGTCCCAATGGGGCCAGCAGGGGCACTTCCGCCCTCACGAGCGCCCAGCCGGACATGCCGGCGTGCTCCCGCAGCAGGCGCCTGCAGACGCCGGTCGCCCGCCCCTCGGCCTCGCGCAGGGACGGGGTCAGCAGGAAGAGCCCCAGCACCGGATGGGGTTCGGCATGCGGGTGCGCGGTGACGTGTTCGACGCCGTCGCCGACCTGTGCGAGGGCGAGGGCGCGGCGGGCCGCGTCGTCCGGAAGGGTGCTGCCGAGGGGCCCGCGGAACTGGGCGTGAATCAGATACATGGTTCCGAGACTGGCAATCCGGAAGCTTCTCAACCAGTAGTCCCGGCTGGCCCCTTGGGGCTCTGGACGGAAGAGGCCAACCGCCCCCTCGGCGCTCCACGCCTCGCCGTGATCATGCGATGATCAAGAGTGAGGATCACGCATTGGGGGAATGCGCATGTTGACCCTTCTGGGTCTCGACAGAACGACGGAAGCCGTGTACCGGGCGATGCTGGCCCACCCCGGTGACGGCGTGGCGGGCCTGTGCACCCGCCTCGACCTGCCCGAGGAAGCCGTCCGCTCCGGCCTCGACCAGCTGAGCGAACTGGCTCTGGTACGGCCCTCGTACGAGGAGCCCGGCCGCCTGCGGGCGGTCAGCCCCGACGTGGGAATGGAGCTGCTGCTCGCCCGGCAGCAGGCCGAACTCGCCGCCCAGCAGCAGCGGATCGAGGCCTCCCGGGCCGCCGCCGCCCAGCTCATCTCGGAGTACGCGGACCTGCGGCCGGCGGCCTCCGAGCCCGGCGTCGAGCACCTCGTCGGGCTGGACCGGATCCGCGAGCGCCTCACCCTGCTGCACCGCGAGGTGGAGCACGAGGTCATGGTCTTCGCCCCGGACGGCGAGCAGACCCCGGAGAACCTGGAGGCCTCCCGGCCGCTGGACGAGGCCCTGCTCCGGCGGGGGATCCGGATGCGCACGGTCTACCTGGACAGCGTCCGCAACAGCCAGCACACCGTCGCCTACGCGGGGTGGCTGGGCGAGCTCGGTCGGCAGGCGCGGACCGCGCCGACCCTGCCCATCCGGATGATCATCACGGACCGGAGCACCGCCGTGATCCCGGTCAACAGCGAGGACACCGCGGCCGGCGCCGTGGTGCTCACCGGGCACGGCACCCTGACGGCCCTGTGCGCGCTGTTCGAGAGCGTGTGGGAGGCGGCGCAGCCGTTCGGCGAGAAGGCGCACCGGGACGACGAGAACGGGCTGACCGGCACCGAGGCGACCGCCCTGAAGCTGCTGGCGGACGGGTTCACTGACGAGGCCATCGCCAAGCGGCTGGGGGTCTCGCACCGGACGGCCCGCCGCGTCGCGACGGGCCTGATGGAACGCCTGGGGGCGCGCAGCCGCTTCGAGGCGGGCGTGCGCGCCGTCCGGCAGGGCTGGCTGGTCTAGTACTCCTACGGCTGGGGCTCGAAGTCCCAGTACGGGCGCATCTGCTGGCGGGCCGAGACGGTGTGGACGTGCTGCGGGCCGAGGGTGCGGGTCAGCGCCTTCAGGCCCGCGTCCTCGTGTTTGGCCGCTTCCGCGTCCTCCCGTACCGACCGCAGGTCCGCGGCCAGGGCGATCTGTGCGCTCAGCGTCATCGGGTGGTCGGGGCCGAGTACCTGCTCGCAGTTGCGCAGCGTCTCCCGGCCGAGGTCCAGCGCGTCCTGGAGGTGTCCGGTGATGTTGCGGTGCCCGGTGGCGTTCAGGGCGCAGCCCAGCGCCCAGGGATGCCGCTCGCCGACCGCGCCGCGCATGCCGACCAGGGCCTGTTCGGCGAGGTTCAGCGCCTCGCGGCGCTCGCCCTGGGCCCGCAGCACGAGGGCGAGGTTGCCGACCGTGCCGATGCTGTACGGGTGGGCGAGGCCGAGCTGCGTCTGGTAGCCGCGCACGACCTCCTCGGAGATCCGGCGGGCCTCGCCGATGTCCCCGTACTCGCGCAGGTAGGTGGCGTAGTCGGAGGCGACCATCAGCGTCCAGGGGAACTCCGCGCCGAAGACCCGCGTGGAGCGCTCCAGCACGCTGCGCAGCCGGGCGCCGGCGCCGGGGATGTCCCCGGAGCGGCGCAGGCACATGCCGAGGTTGTGCTCGGCGCGCAGGGTCTGCGGGTGGTTGGGGCCGAGGACCTGGGAGTTGAGTTTGAGGCCCTGTTCCTGCCGGGCGAGGGCCTCGCGGTAGCGGCCCATCAGGCGCAGTCCCATGGCGCAGCCGATCCCGGAGGAGAGGGTGGCGATGTGCCGGACGCGCAGGACCCGTTCGCGGCGGCGCAGGGTGTCGAGGTCGGTCTCGTACGCCTCCTGGTAGCGGCCCAGCAGGCGCAGCGCGACGGCGACGTTGTTCTCGGCGTTCAGGGTGGTGGAGTCGTCCTCGCCGAGGAGCTCGCGGTACCGGGCGAAGGCGTGTTCCAGCAGCTCCCGGGCCTGTTCGAACTTGGCGGTGCCGAGCAGGACGCCCGCGTAGGTGCTGGTGGCGCGCAGGGTCTCCAGGTCGCGGTCGCCGCGTTCGGCGAGGAGCCGGTCGGCGACCGCCTTGGCGAGGGCCTCGGCCTGTTTGAAGTGGCCGAGCATGCGCAGGGCGCCGCCGTAGTGGTAGCTGAGTTCGCGGACCTGGTCGTGGTCGTCGCCGAGCATCGCCCGCCAGACCGCGTCGGTCTGCTCGGCCAGGCGCAGGCAGGTGCGGTATTCGCCGGCGAGGATCAGGTAGCGCAGGCAGTTCAGCAGGAAGCCCTGGATCCGCGGGTTGCTGCTGGTCAGCACGCCGGCGGCCTCCAGGTGCGGGATCAGCTCGGCGAAGCGGGGCCACAGCCGGGAGTCGGAGGGCCGGCCGGGGTCGGCGGCGGCGAGGACCTGGCGGACGGCGCGGGCGAGGGGTCCGGCCTCCTCCTCGGCGAGGTTCTCGCGGACGATGCCGTGCACCATGCGGTGCAGCTGTACGGTCTCCAGGCCGCCGCCGCCCTCCTCCACGGACAGGTCGGAGTACTCCAGCCGGACGACGGAGAACTGCACCAGCTTGTTGAGGGCGGCGTTCCAGCGGATCTGGTCGTTGATGAGCCCGGCGAGCTGCTCGGGCACGTCGTCGACGGGGAACTCGCGCAGCAGCCGCAGCGGCACCGGGCCGGGTGCGAAGAACACGAACAGCCGGAGCAGGGCGAGGGCGTCGGGGAAGTTCTCCCGGACGTTGTTGAGCAGTATCGCGAGCGCGGTGGGGAAGGGCAGCGGGTAGTCGTCGGAGACGGTGACGGCCTCGTGGGAGTCGAGGCGGCGGCGCAGCAGCGCGAGGTAGTCGTCGACCGTCAGCGGGGAGTCGGCGAGCCAGCCGGCGGTCTGGTCGAGGGCGAGCGGGTAGTCCTCCAGGGCCTCGGCGAGCTGGTCGGCCTCCGCGCCGGTGAGCCGGCGGGCCCGGCGGCGGATGAAGGTGACCGACTCGGGCCGGGCGTAGAGCGGGACCTCGACGAGACTGGTGTGCCGGGAGGCCCACTCGCGGTTGCGGGAGGTGATGATGACGTCGCCGGCGCCTGAGGGCAGCAGGTCGGTGAGGTCGTCGGGGTTGTCGCAGCCGTCGAAGACGACCAGCCAGCGGTTGTACGGGGAGCCGCGCCGCAGCGCCTCCAGGACGGACCGGATCTGCTCGCCGTAGCTGCCGGCGCCGCGTGGCAGGCCCATCTCGGGGGCGAGGTCGGCGAGCCGCTCGCGCAGGGTGGGCCGGTCCTCGGCGGGGACCCACCACACGACGTCGTACTCGGAGGCGAAGCGGTAGGCGTATTCGGTGGCGACCTGTGTCTTGCCGACGCCGGACAGGCCGAGCAGGGTGACGGTGGATGCGCCGGGGGGTGCCTCGCTGAGGGCGGCGCGCAGGTTGCCGATGATGTCGTTGCGGCCGGTGAAGCGGGGGTTGCGGCGCGGGACGCGGCCCCAGATCTCCGGGGGGTCGTTGGGGAAGCGGGGGCCGCGGCGGCCGGTCTCGGTGCCGACCCGGTCGGTGGGCAGGTCCAGGCGGCGCAGCACGCGGTACTCGGCCTCGTACGCGTCGAGGCCCCACAGGTCGGTCGTCTCCAGGGTGGCGACGGCGCTGGGCAGCAGGGCGTCGGTGAGGCTGACGGCGGCGAACCGTCCGGGGTGGCTGTCGGTGACCGCGCGCAGGGAGGTGTTCCACTCCTCGTCGGTGTGGGTGCCGACGGAGAAGTACCGCTCGCTGAGGACGAGCAGGACGCGGCTGCCGCTGCGGGCCAGGTCGTCGAGGGCCTGGGTGAGGCCGCCCGCGGACTGCGGGTCCCAGCGTTGCAGGGCGACGCGGTGGCCGTGTTCCTCCAGCCGGTGGGCGATCCACACGGCCCAGGGGCGGTTGAAGCCGGCGAAGCTGATGAGGAAGCGCTGCGGCCGCGCGGGGGCCGGGTCGCGTTCCTGCCGAATACCGGTGGTCATGCGGCCGTCTCCCTGGAATCCGGGCGGTGGACGGGGTGGATCCGGGCTGTGGGCGGGGGTGCCACGGTATCGCAGCGGACGGTCCGTCAGCCCCGTTCGGGCGGGGCGAGTTCGGGGTGTTCCGCGTACCAGGCGCGGCGGGCCCGGTCGACGGCACGGCGGGCGACGGCGTGCTGGTCGCCGGGCGGCGGCAGCTCGTCCATGGCCCGCTCGGCCGCGGCCATGGCCTCGGTGAACTCCCGGCCGGTCGCGGTGAGTCGGGGGTGCGCGCGGAGCGCGGGGAGGACGGCGGCGACCTGGGCGCGGATGCGGGCGTGCTGGGCCCAGGCGCCGCGGGCTCCGTAGAGGGCGGCGCGCTGCCAGTAGCCGGCCAGGGCCAGGTGGGCGTAGGCGCCGTGCAGCAGCCCTTCCAGCGGGCGGGGGTCGGCGCGCCAGGGGGCCCAGTGCCGGGGGGTGGCGTCGGCGGTGTGCAGGGTGAGGACGTCGGCGAGGGCGGTCAGCTTGCCGTGCTGGACCTCGTGGACGAGGGTGGCGGCCAGGGCGGGCGGGGCCTGGCTGCGGGCGAGGACGGAGCCGGCGGCCGCGGGCAGGGTGGCGCCGCTGGAGCGGGAGCCGCCGCCGAGCGGGACGACGGAGCGCAGCAGCAGGCCGGTCTCGCCGGCGCGGGCGGTGTCGTACCGCTCCAGCAGGGTGAGGGCGCCGGTCCACTGGGTGTCCCAGCGCTTGTGGCCCTTGGGGGTGAGGCGGCGGGCGGCGCGGACGGGCGCGGGGCGGGCCTGCCCGGGGGCCCGGTAGGGGTCGAGGTCGTCGAGGGCGGTCCGGCCGCCGGGCAGGGTGTGCAGGGGCAGGGCGGCGGGGTCGTCGGGGTCCCAGGAGCGTTCGGTGAGGGCCAGCGGGCCGGGCCGGGCCGGGTGGAGCAGGCCGAGGGTGGGCAGCGCGAGGCGGCCGCCGACGGGCTTCAGGGTGGCCTTGAAGTCGATCCCGGCGCGCAGGGCGGCGGCGACGGCGAGGGCGCCGAGGTGGCCGAGGTCGGCGGCGGGCCCGTGCGGGGCGTGCAGCCGGCGGAGGGTCTCCTCGGCCCAGACGCCGGTGGCCGGGTAGTGCAGGACGTCGTGCACGGCGTCGGGGTCGTGCCGCTCGGCCTCCTCCAGCAGGGCCCAGTGGTCCGCGGCCTCGCCGGAGCGTCCGCCGGGGGCGGCGTCGAGCACGGCGCGGAGCAGGACCAGCCGTTTGGAGTGGCGGACGGCGCGCACGAGGCGGGTGCCCTCGGCGGAGGGTTCGGTGGAGGCGAGGGCGCGCAGGACGGGCCGGGCGACGGTGAAGGCGGCGAGGGAGTCGGTCATGAGGCGGCCGCCCGGGGGACGGCGGCGCGGTCGGCGGCCCGGTGGAGGGCGGCGGCGACGTGCCGGATGACGGCCTGGAGGTCCTCGCAGTAGACGGACGGCTGCCGGAAGCCCTCGCCGGCGCGGTAGCGGTGCGGGTAGTGGCCGCCGCCGCAGACGGCGACCAGCTCGCAGGCCCGGCAGGGGTCGGCGAGGGCCGCCGCCCCGAGCTGGCGGGCGGCCAGTCCCGGGTGGTCGAGCAGGTCGTCGAAGCTGTGGGTCCGCAGCGCCATTCCGGTGGCGGCCGCGCCCTCGTACGCGGATTTGAGCGAGTCGGCCTGCTCCAGGGTGCCGTCGGTCTCGATCACGGCGGTGGTGGCGGGGGCGAGGCCGAGGGTCTCGGTGGCGGTGGGCAGGCCGAGCAGCAGGGCGATGATCTCCTCGAACATCCGGATCCGGGCCCTCAGCGCCCCGTCGTGCCACCAGCGTTCGAACACGGCGATCAGCCAGTCGGCGTACGGGGTGCTGCCCGGGCGGTGGCCGGGCGGCGGGGTGCTCCAGTTGGCGAGGGGCAGCAGCAGGCCGATGCTCGGCGGGGCGAAGGCGAGCAGGGACTCGTACGTCCGCACCGGGTCCTGGGCGGGGTCGATCACGCACAGCACGCCCGCGTAGCTCTCGGGGTGTCGGGCGAGCAGCCGCAGCCCGCGGGCGGCCGCGCCGAACCCGGGTCGCCCGGCGTGGTCCACGCGGCGGGTGTTGTGCTCCGGCAGGCCCCCGTCCAGGCTGACGCCGATGCGGATCCCGGCGGCGGCGAGCGCGGCGAGCCGGCCGCGGGTGAGCAGGGTGCCGTTGGTCTGGACGGTGGCGGTGACCCTGGTCCGCGGGGACGCCGCGCGCAGGGCCGCCCGCACGGCGTCGACGGGGGCGGCCAGCTCGGCGGGGGCGGTGAGCAGCGGTTCTCCGCCGTGCAGGACGAGGTCGACGCGGCTCAGGCGGTGTGCGGCGACGTGCTCGGCGATGCGGGCGGCGGCGCGGGCGGTGGTTTCGGGGGACATGGCGGCGGGCCGGCCGCGCCAGCTCCGGTCGGCCATCTCGTACACGTAGCAGTAGGTGCAGGCGAGATTGCAGCGGCTGCGGGTCTTCAGCACGAACTGCCGTACGGGGTACGGGCGGTGGCCGGCCGCGCGGAGCGCGGGGACGTCGAGCCGGGCGTAGGGCCAGGGGGCGCGGGCCCGGTGCGCGGGCAGCGCGGACCCGCCGCTCCTGTCCGTGTGCCCCATCGCCTGCACCTCCTCGCCCGGCCGCCTGCCCCGGCGGACGGTCCATCCCTGCCCGGGGTTCGGCACCGGCTAACGGCGGAAACGGGTCAACTGTGGGTGCGCTGCGTGGCCTTGGGGATGCGGTGCGTGAGCGGCCGCTCAGCTGACGCCGGAGTCGAAGGCGTTGAGGATCTCGGCGGGGTGGGTCACCCGTTCCACCATGCCCTCGATGACCAGGGCCAGCACGGGGTGGTCGATCCCGCGCAGTGCGGCCAGGTCGTATCCGGACAGGTCGGGGAGGCGGGGTGCGCAGGCCGTCGGCCGGTCGGCGCCCGCCCCCGGGGCCGCGCCCGACTCCCCGGCCGGGACGCCGCCGACGGCATCCGCGCCGCGGCCCGTGCCGCCGTCCGCCTCCGTGTCCGTTTCCGTGTCCGTGTCCGTGTCCGTGTCCGTTTCCGTGTCCGTGTCCGTGTCCGTGTCGGTGTCGGTGTGGGTGCCGGGGTCCCTCTCCCCTTCCGTGCGCGCCGCAGCTTCCGTGTGCGGTGTCTGATGCCGGATCACCATGGGCTGCCCGTCCCCCTGTTGAGTCGCCGTGCCGAATCGCGTGTGGTGTCGCGTGTCGCGTTGTCCGATGGCCCGCCCGTTGAACGGGTTCCCGCGTGCGGGCCCTTCACGCCCCGGGCGCCGGCTTCACAGCCCGGCCTCCAGGGTGCGGACCCGGGAGGCCAGCGCCTCCCGGCGGTCCGCGGCCGCCTCCCCGAGCCCCCGCCACAGCTCCAGGGCGGACCGGTAGGCGTCGAGCGCGGCCCGGGGCCGGGCCAGCCGCTCCAGCACCCCGCCGCGCAGCTCCTGGACTCTGGCGGCGATCTCGACGGCCACCTCCCGGCGGTCCGCGCGGTCGGCCTCCAGGGCCGCCCGCCAGGCCCGCCGGTAGGAGTCGGCGGCCCGGTCGAGGCGGTCCAGGGCCCGGGTGTGGGCGTGGATCTCCTGCTGGACGTCACCGTGCTCCCGCCAGGCGCGGGCCTGCTCCAGCGGGCTGCGGCCGTGCCGGACGGCCAGCTCCAGCAGGTACTCGGCCTCCCGCAGGTCCACCACGTCGCCCTCGTAGCCGTGCCGCAACCGCAGTCCCGCCGCGAGCCGCACCAGCCGGTGCGCGGAGCGGGCGTCGGACTGCGGGACCGCGGCCCGGCTGTCGCGCAGCACCCGTACGGCCGCCGAGGTGAACCGCCGCCCGCCCGCGGCCCGGGCCCGCTCCAGGAGTACGTCGCCCCACTCGGGCAGCAGCTCCGCGTAGGCCTCCGCGTCACGGGGGATCAGCCGGCGGGCCCGCCCGTACGCGTCGGCCGCGTCCTCCAGCGCCGTCGGGTCGGCGTCCCGCGCGGAGCGGGCCCGGTGCACGCGGGCCAGGCACACCAGCGCGGCGAGCCGGAGCTCCGGGTCGCCGTCGGCCTCGGCCAGCGCCCGGGCCAGCTGGCCGGACGCCTCCTCCAGCCGGGCGGGCAGGTAGCGCAGGGCCGTGGCCAGGTCCACCCGCAGCCACGCGGTCCGCGCCCGGTCCCGGCCCGGCTCGGGAGCCGGCCCCTCGGGATCGGCCGGCCCCGGCCCGGATCCGGCCGCCACGGGCCGCCCGGTGGCCCGGGCGGGCACGTCGGCCCCGGCGGGTCCGGGCTCGGCTCCCGCCCCGGCGGGCCCGGCGGTCCCGGCGGCCGCGGTCCCCGTTACGGCTGCGTCCCGGGAGGGTTCCGGCGCCGGCCCCGGCGGTCCCGGTGGCCCCGGTGGGACCGCGCCGCCCGGGTCCGCTCCGGCGGCCGGGCCGGGTCCCGGCAGGGAATCCGCCCCGGCTCCCCCGGCCGTCTCCGGCAGCCCCGATGCCAGGTGTCCGGCGGCCTGTTCGGCCAGCGCGGTGCGTTCCACCGGGTCGGGGGTGCGGGGCAGCAGGGCCAGCAGCACCCGCCCCAGGGCCGGCCGCAGCACGCCCGTGTCGGGCCCGGCCCCGGGGCCGGCCAGGGCCTCCAGCACGGCCCGGGCCTGGAGCAGGGGTATCGGGTCGTCGCGCAGCTCGCCCAGCGCGACCAGGGCCCGGGCCTGCCGCACCGTGCAGTCCAGTCGCAGCCGCGCGTCGCCGTCCGGGGCGGCGGCCGCGGCCGCGAACTCCCGCTCGGCGGCGGCCAGCAGCTCCGCGGTCAGCAGTTCCGCGTCCGGCCGCTCGGCCGGCGCCGCCCGCGCCCGCTCGTACAGCACCCGGCCGCGCAGCGCCCGGGCGGGGGCGGTGCGCAGTCCGCCCACGGCCTGCTCGGCCTCGGCCAGCAGTTCCGGGTCCCGCTGCCGGGCCCACAGGCGCAGCAGCGCCCCGGCCAGCTCGCACTCGGCCTCACCGGCCGGGTCGTCGGGGCCGGCGGGGGCGGCCAGCGCGCGGCGCAGCACGGCGACGGCCTCGTACAGGCCGCGCTGGGCGCCGTCGCCCCCCTGTCGGTCCTGGGCGGCGAGCCGGTCGCGGGCCGTGCGCACCGCCCAGCCCCGCCCGGGCGGGGGCGCGGCGGGTTCGGGTCCGGCGGTGTCCTGGTCGGCGGGTCCGGGCAGGTAGCGGCGTACGACGCGGGCGGAGACCTCGGCGAAGGCCTGCGGGAGCGGCGCGGCGGGGACCCGCTCCTCGCCGCCCTCCTCGACCAGGGGTTCCCCGGTGAGCTGGGAGACGGCGAGCGCGGGGAAGTTGCGCACCCCGCGCCCGAAGTGCGCGAGGACGTACTCCGAGCAGTGCTTGAGGACGAGGGCGGCCTCGTCCCGGCCTAGCGGCCCGAGCAGGACGTCCTGGACGCCGGGGGTGAACTCGTACCACTCCCCCGGCGCCGGACCGCGCCGCAGCAGCCCGCTGAGCAGCACTTCCGCCAGGTCGGAGGGTTCGGAATCGGGCAGCATGGTGCGCTGGACGAGCCGCATCACGGGCAGGGTGAGCGGGGCGGCGGACAGGTAGACGGCGAGCTGTACGGCGCGCGGCGAGGCGGAGGAGTAGAAGCGGCGCACGAGTTCGCGGGGCGGCCGCACGGCCCGCGGCGGCGGGAGGGGCGCGGCGGGGTGGTCGGCGAGGACGCGGCCCACCTCGGC
Source organism: Streptomyces sp. NPDC029014 (assembly GCF_055564695.1). Taxonomy (NCBI): domain Bacteria; kingdom Bacillati; phylum Actinomycetota; class Actinomycetes; order Kitasatosporales; family Streptomycetaceae; genus Streptomyces; species Streptomyces sp. NPDC029014. Next base: position 60,527 of record NZ_JBVHVT010000017.1, on the reverse strand, counting down.
CGGTACGGGCCCGGTGCCGAAGCCGGCGACGAGGCGGGCCCAGGCGCCGAGCGCGGTGGCGTTCGGCGGGAGGACGGGGACGGTGAGGCCGCCGCGGAGCCGGCCGGGGCGGGCGGGCCGGTCGGGCCGGAACCTGAGTCTGCCGGCGCCGCCCTCGACCCGGGTGAGGGTGCCCCGCTCGGTCGGCAGCCAGCTGCGGTTCCACAGCCGCTGGGGCAGTGGCTGGACGACGACGCAGGGGGTGCATTCGGCCCAGCGGTGCAGGACCCGCTGGGCTTCGCCCTCCCGCCACAGCGGCCCGGCGCAGTCGGAGACGACCATGGTGAGGGAGCGTCCGCTGGGGTCGCGGAGCTGGTCGCCGGAGCGCAGCCGGGTGCCGGGGGCGGAGGCCTGGCCGAGGGCGGCGCGACCGTCGGCGAGCCGGTGCAGGTAGTGGACCTGTACGTCGCGGAAGGCGCCGAGGCGTTCGCAGACGCCGCGCAGTTCCTCGAACATGTCCTGCCACACGGCCATGGAGGGCGAGGTGTCCATCACGAGCCGGACGGTCGCCTCGCGGCGGCTCTCGGGCCGCAGGACGGGGATGACGAGGCCGAGGGCGCGGGCGCTGGCCTCGGCGGTGGCGGGTTCGTCGAGGACGAGCCGGGTCGGCGGGCCGGGCGGGCGGTGCCGCTGGAGGGAGCGCAGGGCGCGCTGTATCTCCAGGATCCGGGGCAGTGCGGCCGCGCCGGGGACGCGTACGGGCACGCCGGCTCCGCCGGGGAAGGCGGCGGCGTCCTCGGCGGCGGCGCCGCGCAGGCGGGCGGCGTAGAGCCGGACCGGGTCCTCGGACGGGTGGGCGGGCGGCGGGGGCCCTTCCTCGGGCGGCGGCTGGTCGCGCGGCGCGGGCCGGCGCGGGGGGCGGGCGGCGCCGGCCGGGGCTGCGGCGGGGACGGGCGGGCCGATGCGGCCGGCGAGCCAGAGCGCGTCGGCGAGCTCCTCGGCGGAGGGGTCGAGTCCGGCGGCGCGCAGCAGGCCGGCCAGGTCGCGGATCTCGGGGGGCGCGGGGGCGTGCTGCCCGGCCGGGGCGGGGGGTCCGGCGGGGCGTCCGGTCGGGGCGGGAGGGGTCGGCACGGGGGTCACCTCGGGCGGTCGAGGCGTTGGATGAGCAGGTCGGCGAGGTCCTCCCGGGTGGGCGGGGAGGCGTAGTGGGTGAGGTAGATGGCGTTCAGGAGCTGGTCGGCGGCGACGAGTTCGGACTGGGAGCGGCTGAGGAACTCGCGGATCAGGTCGGCGCCGAGCCGGGCGGCGTCCTCGCCGAGGTGGGCGCGGACCATGGTGGCGAGGCGTTTCTCGCCGGGCTGGCCGAGCTTGAGCTGGATGCAGCGGCGCAGCAGGGCGGCGGGGAAGTCCCGTTCGCCGTTGCTGGTGAGGATGATGAAGGGGAAGGCCCGGCAGCGGACGCGGCCGTCGCGGACGGTCACCTTGGCCCCGTCGTCGGTGAGGACCTGCACCTCGGGCTCGCTGTCGGCGACGCGTTCCAGTTCGGGCAGGGAGAACTCGCCCTCCTCCAGGACGTTGAGGAGGTCGTTGGGCAGGTCGATGTCGCTCTTGTCGAGTTCGTCGACGAGCAGGACGCGGGGCCGCCGGCCGGGCAGCAGGGCGGTGCCGAGCGGGCCGAGCCGGATGTACTTGCCGATGCCGGGCGCGCCGCCGGGGCTGCCGCCGCTGGCGGCGATCTGTACGTCCTGGAGCCGGGCGATGGCGTCGTAGCGGTACAGGCCTTCCTGGAGCACGGTCCGGGAGACGACGGGCCAGCGCAGCACCCGGCCGAGTTTGAGTTCGTGGGCGACGGCGTGGGCGAGGGTGGACTTGCCGGTGCCGGGGTATCCGGTCACGAGCAGCGGCCGGCGCAGGTAGAGGGCCGCGTTGATGGCCTCCAGCTCCTCGGGCTCGGGCCGGTGGAGTTCGGCGGCCTGCCGGTGCGCGCCGAGCCGGCGCGCGACGTTGCCGTCGGCGGTGGCGGCCGGTAACGGGGGTTCGCCGACCGGCCCGCCGTCGAAGTCCCGCCAGGGTGGTGGGTCGGGCAGGGTGTCGATGCCGTCGTGGGGTTCGCCGACCCCACGGTAGATGAGCCATTCCTCGTTCACGTCCGTCCCCTCCCGGGTCCCCTCCCGCGGGTCCCCTCCCGCCCGTCACAGGTCCCCCTGCAGCGGCTCTTCCTCGGGCAGGGCGCGGGCCGGGTCGTCCCAGACGAGGGCCATCCCGTTCGCCCAGTAGGCGTCGGGGTCCGCCCCGTGGGCGCGGGCCCGCAGCGCCTGCAGCCGCACCGGCAGTGGTGCGCCCCGCCCGGCCTCGGTCAGTTCCTCGCGCAGTCCGCGGTGGAACGGCGCGCAGGACTCCCCCGGGTCGGCCGGGGGCCGCCGGGTGACCGCCACCCCGTACCCGGCGTCGCGGACCGCGTACAGGGATCCGCGGGTGGGTTCCGCGTCGGCGGTCCGGCAGTGCACCGGCACGGTGTTGTCCGCGAGTCCGTCCAGCCAGGCGGGGGACGGGCTGCGGGGCCGGCCGCGGGCGCAGTCGGCGCGTTCGTCCAGAAGCGGCCCCGCCTGGACGCGGGCCCAGCGGTCGGCCCTGCGGTGGGCGGCGTCGGCGTCGGCGGGGTGCGCGCCGTCGCCTCCGGCGGGGTGGCGCAGCACGACGGGCCGCTGGACGCCGAGCGGGACCCGCCCGGTGAGGACCCAGGTGTCCACCGGCAGTCCGAACAGTTCGGGGGCCACGGCGACTTCGAGGACGGCGGCGGCCTCGTGGGTGTCGCAGCGGCGGAAGGCCTCGGCGAGGGCGTCGCGCACCGCCTCCGGCAGCCCGGCCCGGGTGGCGCGGACGCCGGAGCCGACGGGGGTGACCCGGCCGGGGTGGGCGGGGCCGGCGAGGACGGAGACGCGCCAGTCGTAGACGTCCTCCCAGCCGTGGGCCCAGGCCTCCAGCAGTACGGAGGGCCCCTGGGGCAGGGGGCCTCCGGGCCGGCCGTGCTGCTGGGGGCCCTGGGCGCCGTACGCGGCGCGGGCGCGGCGGCGGCGTTGCCGTTCGGCGAGGCCCTGGTCGCGGCGTTCGCCGAGTTCCCGGCGCAGGGGCCGCCAGAGCCGTTCGGCGGTGGCGCGGACCCAGTCCCACAGTTCCTCGTCGGCGCCGGGGGCGGGCGGCTCGCGGAAGTCGGCGACGCTGACGTCGGTGGCGTACCGCAGCATGGCGGCGGCCTCGCCGGCGCCGCCGGGCGGGTCGTGGAGCATGCCGAGGCCGTCGCGCCAGCTGAGCGGGGCGGGCAGGGCGGGGTCGGGTTCCTCGCCGCGGGCGGCCTCGACGAGGGCGCGGACCGCCTCGGAGGACGGGGGCGGCGGCAGTTCGGCGAGCAGCCCGCACAGGGTGGTGCGCTCGGCGGGGGTCAGCCGGCCCGCCGCGGTGTACGGGGCGCCGGAGCCGGGGAGCGGGGCGGGGCCGGCGGTGGCGGCCCGGGCGGCGCCGAGGGCGCCGAGTTCGCCGTGCAGGTCGGTCCAGGTGCGGCGGGTGTCGAGGTCGCTGAGGTGCTGGTCGTAGTGGTAGAGGTCGTGGGCCTGCATGACCCGGCGGTAGAGGCCGACCTGGCCGGTGGCGGCGAGGGGCAGGGTGCGCAGCTGGATGACGGAGACGGCGAGTCCGCCGCCGCCGGTGTGCCGGCGGGCCTTGACGACGCCGACGACCTCGCCGTTGGCGAGGTCCACGACGGGGCCTCCGGACATGCCGGGTTCGATCTCGTCGTCGTCGCCGAGGCGCAGGGCGGCGCCGCCGGCCGCGGTTCCGCGCAGCCGGGTGGTGCGGCCGGTGATCTCGGGGGTGCCGAGGTCCTCGGTGCAGCCGAAGTAGGCGACCTCGTCGAGGCGCGGCCGGGCGCGGTCGGTGAGGCGTACGCAGGTGTGGGAGACGGGGGCGAGGACGCGGACGAGGGCCAGGTCGGGGAGGTCCCACAGGGCGCGGCGGGCGGGCCGGCGCTCTTCGAGCCGTTCGGGCAGGACGCACTCGACGCGGCCGGTGACGGTCCCGGTGCTGCGGGGGCCGGAGGAGAAGGTGATGCCGAGCTCACGTCCCGCGAGACGCACCGCAGCACCCCCTTCGCCGACGACGTGCGCGCAGGTCAGGACCCAGCCGGGGGCGATGAAGAAGCCGCTCCCCCAGGTGGGGCCGGTCCCAGGGGGTGCATACCCGTCGGGGGCGGCGTGGACGCGTACGGTCGCGGCCTGGACCAGGGGTTCGAGGAGTTCGTAGGCGCGTGCGGTGCCGTCGGTGCGCGCGTCTGGCATCCCCCGCCCCTCTCGCGATTGGAAAGGCACTCCAGGCTAGCGCCGGGGCCGGTCGGAGGGGAGGTCTCGCCGGTTATGCGGATTATCCTGGCGGGAAACATCCGCATGCACATCTTCATCACGGCACGGAGCCCGACTTGTACTTCACCGATCGCGGCATCGAGGAGCTGGAGAAGCGGCGCGGCGAGGAGGAGGTCACTTTCGAGTGGCTGGCCGAGCAGCTGCGTACGTTCGTCGACCTGAACCCGGACTTCGAGGTCCCGGTGGAGCGGCTGGCCACGTGGCTGGCGCGGCTGGACGACGAGGACGACGAGGACGAGTGAGACCGGCGGGACCTGCGGCGCGAGCGCACGGGGCCCGCTGCGGCGGGGGGGGGGGGGGGGGGGGGGGGGGGGGGGGGGGGGGGGGGGGGGGGAGGGGGGGGGGGGGGGGGGGGGGGGCCGGGGGGGCCCCCCCCCCCCCCCCTCCGGCGTCATGGGGGAGGCGCGCCTCAGGCGGCCTTGGTCTCCCAGAAGATGCGGTCGATCTCGGCGATGAGGTCGAGGGCCTTCTGGCCGGTCGCCGGGTCGTTGGACGCCTTGGCGGCCGAGAGGGCCTTCAGGGTGTCGTTGACCAGGGTGTGCAGCTGCGGGTACTTCTCGAAGTGCGGCGGCTTGAAGTAGTCGCTCCACAGCACCGAGACGTGGTGCTTGGCGAGCTCGGCGCGCTGCTCCTTGATGGTGATGGCGCGGGCGCGGAAGTCAGCGTCCTCGTTGGCCTGGTACTTCTCCTGGACGGCCTTGACCGACTCGGCCTCGATGCGGGCCTGGGCAGGGTCGTACACGCCGCACGGCAGGTCGCAGTGGGCGGAGACCTTCGCCTTGGGGGCGAAGAGGCGGGAAAGCATGGAGATTCTTCCTCCTCGTGATCGTCTTCTCAAGGTGGAGATTACTCCGTGGCACAGCGGATTTCGCGAGCGGCCCCATGGGCTTAGGACAAAAGTCCAGGGCGGGTCGTGCCGTGGTGAGCGAACGTACGGCGGGGTGCGGCAGCATGCCCGGTGAGGAACGAGCGGGCGAGGAGGTCGCGGATGGCGGGCAGGACGGCGGGTAGGGGCGGCTCCCGGTTCGAGGTGCTGGAGGTGACGGGGCCGTCGATGGCGCCGACCCTGCTGCACGGCGACCGGCTGGTGGTGCGGTACGGGGCCGTGGTCCGGCCGGGTGACGTGGTGGTGCTGCGCCATCCGTTCCAGCAGGACCTGCTGGTGGTGAAGCGGGCGGTGGAACGGCGGCCGGGCGGCTGGTGGGTGCTCGGGGACAACCCGTTCAACACGACCGGCGACAGCACCGACTACGGGGCGGTGCCCGAGGACCTGGTGCTGGCGACGGCGGTGCTGCGGTTCCGGCCGCGCCCGGAGGATCAGAGCTCGCTGAGGGCGCGGCTGTCCTGGGCGGCCTCGGCGCTGCGGCCGCTGTGGGCGGACGCCTCGGCCTCCAGCCGCTTGCGGGCGCGGTAGGCGGCGACGTTCGCCCGGGTGGCGCAGCGGTCGGAGCAGTAGCGCCGGGAGCGGTTGGTGGAGGTGTCCAGGTAGGCGTTGCGGCAGGGCGGCGCCTGGCACAGGCCGAGGCGGTCGGGGCCGTGCTCGGTGAGGTGGAACGCCAGCCCGAAGGAGGCGATGGCGGCGTAGCCCGCGGAGGCGTTCGAGGGGTGGTCGGCGAGGTGGATGTGCCACTTGGGGGTGCCGTCCTCGTCCAGGGTCTCGTGGCCGGAGACCTGGGGGCTGACCGGGAACTCCATGAGCAGGGAGTTGAGCAGGTCGACCGCGAGGACGTGGTCGCCGCCGTCGGCGGCCTCGAAGACGGCCCGGAGCCGGCCGCGGACGTTGCGGAAGCGGGTCACGTCGGTGTCGGTGACCCGGCGGGCCATCTGCGTGCTGGCGCCGAAGAGGGCGCGCACGGCGTCGACCGAGGTGAGGGCGTCCTTGTTGCGGGCCGGCTCCTCGGTGTTGACCAGGCGCACGGCGAAGTCCGAGTAATGGGCCAGTTCCACTTGTAGTCCTTACGGATGCAGATTAGGGTCCGGGTAACAGCTGCTACGTATTCGAGGGTATTACGGGTGGAGGGGTTCGCGATGACGCGCACGGCGACCGACTGGCAGGCCTGGCAGGACAGCTGGGACCGTCAGCAGGAGGCGTACATGCCGGACCGCGAGGAGCGGTTCCGCGTGATGCTGGACATGCTGGAGGCGTTCGTCGGCCCCACCCCCCGGGTGCTGGATCTGGCGTGCGGTACGGGAAGTATTACGGACCGCGTCCTCAAGCGGTTCCCGGGCGCGACGAGCACGGGCGTGGACCTCGACCCGGCGCTGCTGACCATCGCGCGCGGCCACTTCGCCGGCGACGAGCGGGTCACGTTCGTCACCGCCGACCTCAAGGACCCCGACTGGACGGCGGCGCTCCCCCACGGCACGTACGACGCCGTACTGACGGCCACCGCGCTGCACTGGCTGCACAGCCCGCAGCTCGCGACCCTCTACGGGCAGCTCGCCCCGCTGGTGCGCGAGGGCGGGGTCTTCATGAACGCCGACCACATGCCCGACGCCTCGACCCCGCGGATCAACGGGGCCGACCGCGTCGCCCGGCACGCCGCCCTGGACCGGGCCCGCGCGGCCGGCGCCCTGGACTGGGCGGGGTGGTGGGCGGTCGCGGCCGCCGACCCGGTGCTCGCCGAGCCCACCAGGCGCCGCTTCGAGATCTACGGCGAGCACGCCGACGGGGACACCCCGGACGCGGCCTGGCACGCCCGGACCCTGCGCGGGGCCGGCTTCGCCGAGGCGCGCGCGGTCTGGTGCTCCCCCTCCGACTCCCTGGTCCTCGGTCTGAAGTAGGAGTCCCCGCAGGAGAGCGAGAACCCGCGCAACGCGGGAGGGGCGGTACGGGATTCCGTACCGCCCCTCCCGGGGTGTCGGGCGCCGGCCCGGCCGGCTCAGAGCACCTTGGACAGGAACGCCTTCGTCCGGTCGTGCTGCGGGTTGCCGAGGACCTCGCGCGGGTGGCCGGACTCGACCACGACGCCGCCGTCCATGAAGACGAGGTTGTCGCCGACCTCGCGGGCGAAGCCCATCTCGTGCGTGACCACGACCATGGTCATGCCCGACTCGGCCAGGTCCCGCATGACGTCGAGGACGTCGCCGACGAGCTCGGGGTCGAGCGCCGAGGTGGGCTCGTCGAACAGCATCAGCTTCGGCTCCATGGCCAGCGCACGGGCGATCGCCACGCGCTGCTGCTGGCCGCCGGAGAGCTGCGAGGGGTAGTTCCCGCCCTTGTCGCCGAGGCCGACCCGGTCGAGCAGCTTGATGGCGCGCTCGCGGGCCACCGCCTTGGACTCGCGCTTGACCATCACCGGCGCTTCCATGACGTTCTCGATGGCCGTCATGTGCGGGAAGAGGTTGAAGCGCTGGAAGACCATGCCGATGTCCCGGCGCTGGGCCGCGACCTCGCTGTCCTTCAGCTCGTAGAGCTTGTCGCCCTTCTGGCGGTAGCCGACGAGCTCGCCGTCTACGTACAGCTTGCCGCCGTTGACCTTCTCCAGGTGGTTGATGCACCGGAGGAAGGTCGACTTGCCCGAGCCCGAGGGGCCGATCAGGCAGAACACCTCACGCGGGGCGACCTCCAGGTCGATGCCCTTGAGGATGTGCGCAGCGCCGTAGGACTTGTGGACGCCCTCGGCCTTCACCATGGCAGTCGTCATCAGGCCACCGCCTTGCGGTTCGAGAAGCGGGAGATGTTCGCCTTGAGCTTCTGCCACGGCGTGGGCGGCAGGGTGCGCAGCGCACCGCGGGCGTAGTGCCGCTCCAGGTAGTACTGGCCGATCGAGAAGACGCTGGTCAGCGCCAGGTACCAGATGGACGCGACGAAGAACATCTCCATCACCGCGAACGAGGTGGACGCGATGTCCTGGGCGGCCCGCAGCAGGTCGAAGTACTGCACGGCCACGACCAGCGACGAGGTCTTGAGCATGTTGATGAACTCGTTGCCCGTCGGCGGGACGATCACGCGCATGGCCTGCGGGAGAACCACGCGGCGCATGGTCTGCGTCTGGGTCATGCCCAGGGCGTGCGAGGCCTCGGTCTGGCCCTCGTCGACGGACTGGATGCCGGCGCGGACGATCTCCGCCATGTACGCGCCCTCGTTCAGGCCGAGGCCCAGCAGGGCGGCCAGGAACGGCGTCATGACCTGGGTCATCTCGTCCTTGTAGAACCCGAGGTTCAGGATCGGGAAGATCAGGGCGAGGTTGAACCAGATGAGGAGCTGGACGTACACCGGGGTACCGCGGAAGAACCAGATGTAGAACCAGGCGATCGTGCTGGTCACGGGGTTCTTCGAGAGCCGCATCACCGCGAAGACGACACCGAGGACCAGGCCCAGCGCCATCGAGGTGACGCTGATCCAGATGGTGTTGCCGACGCCCTTGATGATCGTGGGGTCGAACAGCTTCTCGGGCACGGTGGCCCAGCGCACGTTGCCCTGGGAGAAGGCGTAGATGAGCGCTGCGGCGAGTGCGAGGACGACCACGGCGCTGATCCACCGGCCGTAGTGGCGCACCGGGATGGCGCGGATCGCCTCGTGGGGGACGGCCCCGGCCGGCGGGTTGTCCGCCGGGCCGGAGGCCTTGTCGAGCTTGTCAGTCACAGTGACTGCCCTTCGATGGTGCAAGGAAGACGAAGTACGAGGGGAGTACTCCGCGGGGTCACTGGCCGGCGTTGACCTTGGCCTCGGTCACGGCGCCGGAGCCCGCGTTCCACTTGTCCAGGGCGGCCTTGTAGGTGCCGTCCTTGATGATCGCGTCGAGCGCCTGCTGGAGGGCGTCGCGGAGCTCGGTGTTCTTCTTGTCCACGGCGATGCCGAAGAGGCCGGCGTCCGTCGGGTCGGCGATCGCCTCGAAGTCGTTGCCGCCGCCCGCGGTCTTCGCGATGTACGCGGCGACCGGGGAGTCGTTCAGGTCGGCGGCGGCGCCACCGGCCTTCACGCGGGTCTGGGCCTCGGCGTCGGTCGGGAAGGACTCGATGCCGAGCTCGCCCTTGCCCTCCGACTTGCACTTCTCGGCCAGGTCCTTGGCGGCCTGCTCGTAGGTGGTGCCGCGCTGGACGGCGACCTTCTTGCCGCACAGGTCGGCGAGGGTCTTGAGGCCCTCCGGGTTGCCCTTCTTGACCAGCAGGGCCGTGGAGGAGGTGAAGTAGTCGACGAAGTCGACGCCCGCACCGGTCTTGTTGCCCTTGTCGTCCAGGCCCTCCTGGCGGGCCTTGGTGTCGCTCAGCGAGGACATGACCACGTCGCTGCGGCCGGTCTGCATGCTGCCGATCAGGGTGTCGAAGGTGCCGGACTCGAACTTGAACTGCACACCCAGCTGCTTCGCCAGCGCCGCAGCGACGTCGGGGTCGACACCGACGATCTTGCCGCCCTCGGTGAACTCCATCGGGGCGTAGGTCGCGTCCGTACCGACCTTGATCACGCCCGCGTCCTGGATCTTCTTCGGGAGCTTGGCGAAGAGCGGGGCGGAGCTGTTCGCGGCCTGGCCCGACGGGGTCGTGGAGGCCTTGTCGGTCTGGTCGCCGCAACCGGTCAGGATCAGGGCGCCGGCGACCGCGATCGCGCCGACCGCGGCAATCCGGGACCGGGCGGCGGTCGTACGACGGGTGGTGCTTGCGGTCATGAGCTGGTTCCTCCGGCTGACTGGTGAAGAGCAAGCGAGAGCGGTCGGGCACACACCTTCGAGTGTCGCGACCTCGTGTGAATCCGCATCTTGCCATTCGGACTGACGCATTCAGGCAGTTCGTCAGGTCAAAATCGGATAACGGGTGTCCCGGAGTGTCCAACTTGCCTACGGGAAGCGCGCCGGTGGACCGAAGAAACGGCTGTGACCTGGCGTTTTTACTGGATGATTTACGGCTCGTCTCGCCTATTGGACAGAGCCGTTTGGACCTTTCGCCGAAATCGGGACAAGAGCCCTCCAGTACCGCGGGAAGCGACTCGTCTGGGTGAGCGTTCTTCAGGTACAACGGATCCTTACACCCCTCATCCGGGGCTCAGGGCGCGCGTGCGGCGCGCCCCGCGCGTACGAGCCTCCCCTTCGCGGAGACGGGCCAACCGTCGATGCGGAGTACGTACGCGGTGCCCGCCCACCCCTTAACCAGGAGTGGCCACCCTCAACGACAGAAGACTTAAGGGGTCTAGAACAGTGGCAGCGGAGATCGTCAATCCTCGCAGCGACAGCGATACGGACAACAACCCCGACGCGGTGTTCGCACTGCACCGGGGCGGCAAGATGGCCATCCAGGCCACGGTGCCGGTCCAGAACAAGGACGACCTGTCCCTCGCCTACACGCCCGGCGTGGCAAAGGTCTGCACCGCGATCGCGGAGCAGCCCGACCTCGTCAACGAATACACATGGAAGTCCAACGTGGTCGCCGTCGTCACCGACGGCACGGCCGTGCTCGGACTCGGCGACATCGGTCCCGAGGCCTCCCTTCCGGTGATGGAAGGCAAGGCCATCCTCTTCAAGCAGTTCGGTGGTGTGGACGCGGTTCCGATCGCGCTCGCCACCAAGGACACCGACGAGATCGTGGACACCGTCGTCCGCCTCGCGCCCTCCTTCGGGGGGGTGAACCTGGAGGACATCTCGGCGCCGCGCTGCTTCGAGATCGAGCGCCGCCTCCAGGAGGCGCTCGACATCCCGATCTTCCACGACGACCAGCACGGCACGGCCATCGTGACGCTGGCCGCCCTGCGCAACGCCGCCAAGCTCACCGGGCGCACGCTCGGCGACCTGCGCGCCGTGATCTCGGGCGCCGGCGCGGCGGGCATCGCCATCGCCAAGATCCTCGTGGACGCGGGCATCGGTGACGTGTGCGTCACCGACCGCAAGGGCGTCGTGTCCGCCGACCGCGGCGACCTGACGGACGTCAAGGCCGAGATCGCGGGCCTGACCAACCGGTCCGGGATCACCGGCTCGCTGGAGCAGGCCCTGGCCGGCGCGGACGTGTTCATCGGCGTCTCGGGCGGCACGGTGCCCGAGGAGGCGGTGGCCTCGATGGCGAAGGAGTCCTTCGTCTTCGCCATGGCCAACCCGAATCCTGAGGTCCACCCGGACGTCGCGCACAAGTACGCGGCGGTCGTGGCCACGGGCCGCTCGGACTTCCCGAACCAGATCAACAACGTGCTGGCCTTCCCGGGCATCTTCGCGGGCGCCCTCAAGGTCCGCGCCGCCCGAATCACCGAGGGCATGAAGATCGCCGCTGCCGACGCCATCGCCGGTGTCGTGGGTGACGAGCTCGCCGCCGACTACGTGATCCCGTCGCCGTTCGACGAGCGGGTCGCGGACGCGGTGGCGGCCGCGGTCGCGGCTGCGGCCAAGGTCGACGGCGTGGCCCGACTGGGCTGACGGTACCGCTGTGCGTGAAGGGGCCCGGCCGGAGCGATCCGGTCGGGCCCCTTCACGTGCGGGCCCACCCGCGGGCGCACCCTCCCCGCCCCCGAACCGGGAGGGGTCGCGCCGCGTCGGCGAGTTGTGCGAGGCACGCCTCGGAAGAGGGGGGCGGCCTGAATGACAGGCTCATGACGAGCCGCCGCCTGGCCTGAATACTACCCCTCCGCCAGGCTTGATCTTGTCATTCCACTTAGTGCTTTCTGCGACACAAGACCGCAGGTACAGCGCGTAGTTGAGTGCATGACGGACAGTTCCGTTCATGATCCAAGCACCCACTGTTCACCACCTTCCCGGACGCGGGGCGACGCAGCTTCGGTTCCCGGGTCCGACCTGCGGTCCGAACCTTTCTCGGGGCCGGCGGGTGCGACGAAGACCTCACCGACCGAAGGCACGTCAGGGGTGGCCGGCCGGGCTACCGGGCGGTAGCGTCGCCGCATGTTCGCTGCCTACGCCGCCCGAATCGACCGTGACCAGCCGCTGAGCGGCCTTGAGCTGGGCGAGCGCCCGGCCCCCGAGGCCCGCCCCGGCTGGGTGACCGTGAACGTCAGGGCCGCCTCCCTCAACCACCACGACCTCTGGTCGCTGCGCGGGGTCGGCCTCGCCGAGGACAAGCTCCCGATGATCCTCGGCTGCGACGCCGCCGGCATCGACCAGGACGGCAACGAGGTCGTCCTGCACTCCGTGATCGGCCAGAGCGGCCACGGCGTCGGGCCGGACGAGCCCCGGTCCATCCTCACCGAGCGCTACCAGGGCACCTTCGCCGAGCAGGTCACCGTCCCCGCGTGGAACGTGCTGCGCAAGCCCGCCGAGCTGTCCTTCGAGGAGGCCGCATGCCTTCCCACGGCCTGGCTGACGGCCTACCGGATGCTCTTCACCAACGCGGGCGTCCGGCCCGGCGACTCGGTCCTGGTGCAGGGCGCGGGCGGCGGGGTCGCCACCGCGGCCATCGCCCTCGGCAAGGCGGCGGGCCTGCGGGTCTTCGCGACCAGCCGGGACGAGGCCAAGCGCGAGCGGGCCGTGGAGCTGGGCGCCGTGGAGGCCTTCGAGCCGGGCGCGCGGCTGCCGCAGCGGGTGGACGCGGTGATCGAGACGGTCGGCGCGGCCACCTGGTCGCACTCGGTCAAGTCCCTGCGCCCGGGCGGCACCCTCGTCATCTCGGGCGCCACCAGCGGCGACCGCCCGGCCCACGCCGAGCTGACCCGGATCTTCTTCCTGGAGCTCAAGGTGGTCGGCTCCACGATGGGCTCCAAGGACGAGCTGGAGGACCTGCTGTCGTTCTGCGCGGCGACCGGGCTGCGACCGGTGATCGACGAGGTACTGCCGCTGGACCGGGCCCGCGAGGGCTTCGAAAAGCTCGCCTCCGGCGACCTCTTCGGCAAGGTCGTCCTGACCGTGTGACGCCCCGGGGTCCCGCCGCGCCACGCGTCAACAAAGGTTGACACCCTGAGGGTGTCAACCTACATTGACATGCATGACGGAAGCGACCGATCTCGCCGAGCGGGCCGGCGACCGCGACCCCCGTGTGGGCCTGCGCGCCGTCGCGGCGCTCCGGCGGCTGCTGGAGCAGCTGGAAGCCGTACAGGTGCGCAGTGCCCGCGCACAGGGGTGGTCCTGGCAGGAGATCGCGGCCGAGCTGGGCGTCAGCCGGCAGGCCGTGCACAAGAAGCACGGGAGGGCCTGATGTTCGAACGCTTCACGCGGGACGCCCGGGACGTCGTGACCGGCGCCGTGGCCGAGGCCCGGCGGTCCGGGGACACCAGGGTCACCGAGGAGCACCTGCTGCGGGCGCTCCTGGAGCGGGGCGTGCTGGACGGCCTCGGCGTGGACCGGGCCGCCGTGGCCGCGGACCTGGCGGCGGCCCGCCGCCGGGGCGGCATGACCCGGGCCGACGAGGAGGCCCTCGCCGGGCTCGGGATCGACCTCGCCGAGGTCGTCTCCCGCGTCGAGGAGGTCCACGGCGCGGGCGCGCTGGCCGCCGCCGCACCGCGGCGGCGGACCCTGGGGTCCTCGCTGCGCTCGGCCCTGGGCCGCCCCGAGCCGACCGCCCGCCACGTCCCCTTCGGCGAGGGCGGCAGGAAGACCCTGGAGCAGTCCCTGCGCATCGCGGTCGGCCGCCGGGAGAACCACATCACCGCCCTGCACCTGCTGCTCGCCCTGCTCTCCCGGCCGGGCACGGCCGCCGAGGTGCTCGCCGACCACGGAGTCACCTACGCGGCGGCGGAGGCGGGACCGGCCGTCTGAGGCCGTGCGTACGCGTGCCCCCTCCCCCCGTGGGAGGGGGCAACGCGCGACGGCGCGCCGCGGGCGCTAGCGGGACGGCTTCAGGGTGGCCGCGATGCGGTCGGCCGCGGTGGCCAGGTGGGCCCGGGCCTGCGCCAGTTGGTCCGCGGTGACGCCGTGGTCGCGGGCCGTGTCGCGGACGTCGTCGCGGAAGCGGTCCAGGAGCCGGTCCAGGTCGCGGGCCGGGTCGCCGGTGGGCGCGAGGTCCTCGGCCCAGCGCGGGCGCGGGCCGGCGTCCGTGACGGGGGCGTCCGCGGTGGCGGCCGACGGGCCGGCCGCGGTGCCGCCCAGCCAGCTTCCGGCCAGGCTGCCGAGGACCCCGCCGGACTTGGCGAACTGCTCCTGGAGCTGGCTCGCGATCCGCATGACCTCCTCGCGGGCCCGCTCCTGCGCCTCCTTGGCCTGGCGGCGGGCCTGCTGGGCCTCTTCGCGGGCCCGGCGGCTCTCGTCCTTCGCCCGGCGCGCCTGCTCCTTCCACTCCTGTCTCGCCCGGCGCAGCTCCTCCTTGGCCGCCGCCCAGGACTCGTCCTCCACCCGGGTGGCCGAGGCGGAGGCCGCCGCCTGCATCTCGCGCCGCAGGGCGCCGGCCGCCCCGCGTACGTCGTCGCGGATCTCGGCGGCCAGTTCGGAGACCGAGTCGCGGATCTCCAGCTCCAGGTCGGCGAGTTCCCCGCCGCGGTCGGCCAGTTCGGCGCGACCGGCGTCGGTGATGGAGTACACCTTCCGCCCGCCCTCGGTGGCGTGCGTGACCAGCCCCTCCGCCTCCAGCTTGGCCAGGCGCGGGTACACCGTGCCCGCGGAGGGCGCGTACAGGCCCTGGAAGCGCTCCTCCAGCAGGCGGATCACCTCGTAGCCGTGGCGCGGGGCCTCGTCCAGGAGCTTGAGCAGGTAGAGGCGGAGACGTCCGTGGGCGAAGACGGGCGGCATGTCAGAGCACCTTCTTGTCGAGCACGAGCGGGGTGGCCGGGGGGTCGGCGGGCGGCCGGCGCAGCAGGGCGATCGAACCGGAGACGGTGGTGGCGCGTAGGCTCCCGGTGCCCGCGCCCAGGGTCCCGGTGATCCGCTTGGCGCTCATCTGGCCGGAGACCCGCAGGTCCTCGAAGGCGTTGGAGACGCCGCCGGTGGCGGTGTTGGCCTCGACCCGCGCGTCGGTCGGGTGCGGCAGGCGGATCGCGAGCTGGCCGGAGACGGAGTTCAGGGCGATGTCCACGCCGGCGGGCGCCGCCGGGTCCGCGTCCAGGTCGATCAGCATGTCGCCGCTGACCGAGTCGGCCCGTACGGTAAGGCCCGCGCCGTCGACCACGGTCAGCTCGCCGGAGACCGAGCGGAAGCCGAGCTCGCCGGTGACGGACTGGGCCTCGACGTTGCCGGAGACGGTGTGCGCGCAGACCCGGCCGGACAGCCCGACCAGGGTGGAGTCCCCGGAGACGCCGTTGACGTCGGTGCCGCCGCGGATGCCGGAGACCACGGCGGCGGCGCTGACGGCGGCCACGCGCACCCGGGTGGCGGCGGGGACGGTGAGGGTGACGGTGGCGCTGCGCTCCCAGGCCTTGCGGCCCTCCTCGTTGGAGCCGGTCCAGGCCTTCCAGGGCTTGGACTCGAACCACTTCTTGAAGCCCTGCGAGCCGTTCCAGGGCAGGTCCTCGTAGGAGAGGGTGAGGGTGCCGCCCTCCTGGACCACGAACAGGGGCGGGCCGTCGACCGCGGTCGCCTCCAGGCGCGCCGGTCCCTCGTCGGCGACGACGTTGACCGTGCCGCCGACGAGGCGGACGCGCAGCTCGGTCACCGGCTCGTCGAAGGCGAGCTTCTGCGGTTCACCCACCGACCAGGTCTTCTGCTCTGCCATGGCGTCGCTCCTCCTCGGTAAGGACGCGGCACGCAACATATCGCGTCTTCTGAACAACACGATATATCGCGGTCCGTCGAAGTCAAGGGCGCGGCCACCGGCGGCATGCCGAAGCACCCGGCGCCGGTCCGCGGCGTCGGTACGGGGCAGGGCTTGCGGGGCGGGGGCGAGGGTGGGGGCGGCCGCGGGCTACGAAGCGGCCAGCAGGGGGCTCGCGTGGTGGTGCAGCCAGGCCCGGTACGGCGGGGCGTTCAGGGCGGCCTCGCGGTAGGCGGCGCGGAGGTCCTCGTAGGCCTCGGCGTACTCGCCGGGCCGGGTCGCGAGCAGCAGCCGGACGGCCAGGGGGTCGCCGGCGAGCGGCCGGATCGCCATGTCGGTGCGCGGCCCGGAGGTGGGCTGGCAGGGGGCGACGGCCTCGCCGGAGACGATCAGCGAGGCCGCGGTGTGGTAGTCGGCGTGCAGGACGGGCGGGTCGACCCCGGCCTCGGCGAACACCCGCCGCAGGCCGTCCCATTCGCCGTCCACCGAGGGGTCCACGGTCCACCGGTCCTCGGCGAGGTCCTGCAGCTCGACCACCGGACGGGCGGCCGCCGGATGGTCCAGGGACATCGACACGAACTGCGGCTCCCGCTCCATCAGGACCCGCACCTCCAGGCCGGGCGGCACCCTGAGCGGGCTGCCCTCCACCTCGTGGACGAACGCCACGTCGAGCTGGTCCGCGACCACCATGCGCAGCAGGGCGTTCGGGGAGCCGTCGACGACCAGCGAGGTCTCGGCGTCGGGCCACCGCCGGTGCAGCCGGCGCAGCCAGCCGGGCAGGGCGCGACTGGCCGTCGAACCGATCCGCAGCCGCGGCCCGCGGGCCGCCGCCCGGGCTTCGGCGACGAGGGCGGCCATGCCGTCGACGAGCGGGCGGGCCCGGCCGAGCACGGTCCGGCCGAAAGGAGTGGGTCGGCATCCGGTCCGTTCGCGCAGGAACAGCTCGCCGTCCAGGGCGCGTTCGATACGGCGCAACTGGGTCGTCAAGGAGGGCTGGCTCACGCCGAGCTGCCGCGCCGCCTTGTGCAGGCTGCCGGCGTCGGCGATGGCGCACAGCGCGCGCAGATGCCTCACCTCGAGCTCCATGTCCCGAGGGTAGGTCGGCCCCTGCACACTTCACCAGCCACTGATACCCCACCGAATCACGCCATTCTCAAGGATGTTGGCTCGCCGTCACCCTCCCGATAGCACGGTGTTATCGCTGGCTGACATCATCCGCCGGCCCCTCCGACTCCCGCAGACTCCGGTACCGAACGACCCACCCCCCGCACCGGATTGAGTAGGAGCCCCCCACATGCGCCACTCCCGTATGCCCCGGAAGAGCCTGCCCGCCGCCGCCGTCGGTCTGGCCCTCGCCGCCGCCCTCGGTGGTTTCGCCCCCACCGCCAGCGCCGCCTCCGCCCCGGCCGGCAGCGCCGAGTCCTACGCCGCGTACGAGCGCTCGCAGGAGAACCAGGCCGCCAACAAGGCGTTCTTCGAGGCCGTGCAGCGCTCGGTGGCCGAGCAGCGCGCCGCGAACCCGGGCGCCCTGGTCGTGACGGTCACGTACAACACCCGCAACGCGCCGAGCTTCCGCTCCCAGATCGCCCGCTCCACCCAGATATGGAACGGCTCGGTCTCGAACGTGAGGCTCCAGGAGGTCTCCTCCGGCGGGAACTTCGCCTACTACGAGGGCAACGACTCGCGCGGCTCGTACGCGAGCACCGACGGGCACGGCCGCGGCTACATCTTCCTGGACTACCGGCAGAACCAGCAGTACAACTCCACCCGCGTCACCGCGCACGAGACCGGCCACGTGCTGGGCCTGCCCGACCACTACTCCGGCCCCTGCTCCGAGCTGATGTCGGGCGGCGGCCCGGGCACCTCGTGCACCAACGCCAACCCGAACAGCGCCGAGCGCGCCCGGGTCAACCAGCTGTGGGCCAACGGCTTCGCCGCCTCGGGCCTGGGCACCAAGAGCTGACACCCGGCCCGCGGCCGTACCCGAACGGGGCCCGCTTCCCGGTCCCGCGCGGATCCGCCCGGATCCGCGCGGGAGCCTCCCGGGACGGTGGCGCCCCGTTCCCGGCGCCCGGGGCTAGGCCGCCCCGGGCGCGTAATCCCGGCAGTCCGGGTTCCGGCAGGGACCCGGCACCCATTCCGGGATGAAGATCCCGAGCGCCTTGCGCCGCCTGACGAGCGTGTCGACGGGGAGCCCGCAGGCCGCGCACGAGCGCTGCTCGTGCCCGGCGTGCGGGGCGACCACCTCGTGCCCGTGCGGCGGGTGGCGCTCGGACTGTTGCTGTTCACCGGCCATACCTCCACGGTAGGCCGGTTCCGTGCGTTCGGCGGGGTTCAGCGCTTGCGCGCGTAGGTGGTGATCGTCTGGCCGCCGCCGCAGGCCATGAAGCCGGTCTGCTCCAGCTCCCGCAGCCCGAAGCCGGCGCGGGACATCGGCATGCCGGACCCCAGGAACACCGGGTAGGTCTTGACGACGAACTCGTCGATCTCCTCGACCAGCTGCCCCGCCAGGTCGGCGCCACCGCACAGCCAGATGCCGAGGCCCGGCTCCGCCTTCAGCTCGCGCACCCGGGCCACGACGTCGCCGCTGATCAGCTTCACCGCCGGGTCGGGCGGGGTGACGAGGGACCGGGAGACCACGTACTGGTCGAGGTGGGCGTACGGGCTGGTCATGCCCGCCTTGAGGCCCGGTTCGTAGGTGGCGCGGCCCATCAGGACGGCGTCGAAGTGGCGGGCCTCGAAGTCCTCGGGGATGCCGAACAGCCCGCGGGCCGGCTCGGGCAGGGTCTCGGGGTACTCCGCCGCGAGGGTGGCGCGGTACTCGGCGTCCAGCCAGTCGTTGAAGAAGTCGGCGCTGCCGTCCGGGTCTCCGATGAAGCCGTCGACGGAGGTGGCGATGAAGTAGGTGAGCTTGCGCAAGGGTTCTCTCTCGTCTTCGTCGGTGGGCGCCCCGCACGGGGGTTCGCCCCAAAGTACTCCGCGTGAAGTGGTCAGGCCGCCGTCGTCGGCTGCGGCTTGCGCCACATCGGCCACATCAGCGGCCCGTCCGGCAGCTGCACCGCCTCGCCCGTGAACTCCCAGCCGAGCCGCTCGTACAGCCGCATGCTCCGCTCGCTGCTCGCCTCCAGGTACGCGGGCACGCCCTCCCGGTCGCAGCGGTCCAGGACCGGCCGCATCAGCTCGGTCCCCAGCCCCCGGCCCTGCCACCCGGGGGCGACCGCGATCATCAGCAGGTACTCGTGCTCCTCGGCCGTCGGGTGCACCGCCCCCGTCAGCCGGCCGACCAGCTCGCAGCGCTCGTTGTCCGGGTCGGCCGCCGCGCGCATCCGGGCCGGGACGTCGTCCTCGGCGGCCCCGTCCTCAGGCTCGCCCGCCGGGATCCGCAGCCACAGGGCGGCCGCCGAGCCGTCCGCGGCGTAGTCGATCCGGCCCTCCTCCAGCGCCACGTCGACGAAGACCCCGAGGAAGGCGCCGTGCACGGCGGCCCGGTGCTCCGGATCGGGGAAGACCCAGCTGCTCACCGGGTCCTCGCGGAACGCCTCGTCGAGCAGCCGTGCCACCGCGTCCCGGTCCGACCGGCCCGCCCGGCGTATCTCCAGCACCACTGGTCACACCCTTCGCTCACGTGTTCAACAACCGCAAGCGATCCTAGAGTTGGACCACGATGGCTGAAAGTCCCGTTCCGGCACCGTGCAGTGCCGGAACGGGACTTGCGCACCGCTCGTTCTCCGCTACTCCTCCGCCGGATCAGACCGGTTCACCGGGGGCGGCGGGCCCACCGGTTCACCGGGTGCGGCGGGTGACGAACTCCGCCAGCGCCAGCAGCCCGCCCGCCGCCCCGAGGTCCGGGACCGCCCGGGACAGCTGCTGCACCGCCCGGCCCATCCGGTCCGCGGCATGGGCCTGCGCCCAGTCCCGTCCGCCGGCCCGCTCCACGGCGTCCGCGGCGCGCCGGACGTCGTCCCCGGTCATGGGGCCCGCGTACAGGGCGGCCAGTTCCTCGCCCGCCGCGGTGCCGGAGGTGAGGGCCGCGACCACCGGGAGGGACTTCTTGCGGGCGATGAGGTCCGCCCCGGCGGGCTTGCCCGTGTGTCCGGGATCCCCCCAGATGCCGAGCAGGTCGTCGATCAGCTGGAAGGCCAGGCCGGCCTCCCGTCCGAAGGCGTCCAGCGCCTCGACCTCGTCCGGCCCGGCGCCGGCGTACAGCGCGCCGAGCGCGCAGGCGCAGCCCAGCAGCGCGCCGGTCTTGGCCGTGGCCATGGCCAGGCACTCGTCGAGCGGAACGTGCGCCCGCTGTTCGAAGGCGCAGTCGGCCTGCTGGCCCGCGCACAGCTCGATCACGCAGGACGCGAGCCGGGCGGAGGCGGCCCCCGACGCGGGGTGCGGGTCCTGCGCCAGCAGCCGCTGCGCGAGGGCGGCCATCGCGTCCCCGGTGATGACCGCGTCCGGCACCCCGAACACGGTCCAGGCCGTGGCCCGCCCCCGCCGCGTCACGTCCTCGTCGATGACGTCGTCGTGCAGCAGCGTGAAGTTGTGCGCCAGTTCCACGGCCGCCGCCGCCCGCACCGCGCCCTCGGAGGCGCCGCCGTACGGGCCGTCCTGCCCGTCCCCGCCACCCCGCAGGGCGCGGGCGGCGGCGAGCACCAGGGCGGGCCGGATGGCCTTGCCCGCGCTGCCCGCGGCCGGGGTGCCGTCCGCGTGCTCCCAGCCGAAGTGGTACATCGCCACCCGGCGCATGGGGCCCGGCAGGCCCTCCAGTGCCCGGCGCAGTTCCGGATCGACCGCCTCTCGTGCCCGCTCCAGCAGGGCCGCGGCCTCCTGCCCCTCGCTGGTGGTGATCGCCTCAGTGGTACCCATCGCTGCCCCCGATCGCTGGTGTTGTCCGGCCCGGCCGCTCAGTGCCGGCGGGCGATCTCGACGTTCTCCAGGACGCCCAACGCGTCCGGCACCAGCACCGCCGCGGAGAAGTAGGTCGTGACCAGGTAGGAGATGATCGCCTGCTCGTCGATGCCCATGAACCGCACCGAGGTGCTCGGCTCGATCTCGTCCGGGATGCCGGGCTGGCGCAGGCCGATCACGCCGGACTCGTCCTCACC
Organism: Streptomyces sp. NPDC029014; assembly: GCF_055564695.1. Lineage (NCBI taxonomy): Bacteria > Bacillati > Actinomycetota > Actinomycetes > Kitasatosporales > Streptomycetaceae > Streptomyces > Streptomyces sp. NPDC029014. The sequence continues at coordinate 39,493 of NZ_JBVHVT010000017.1, read as the reverse complement.
GGTGCGCAGGCAGAGGACGGACGTCGTCCGGGTGTCACTGATCGGGATCTTGTCGCACGGGAAGATCGGCACACCGCGCCACGTGGCGATCCGGGTCCCCTCGACGTCGACGGTCTCCGGGTACAGGCCGCGCTCGTTGCACTCGCGGCCGAAGGCGGCGATGGCCCGGGGGTGGGCGAGGAAGAGCTTCGAGCCGCGCCGCATGCTGAGCAGCTCGTCCATGTCGTCCGGGGTGGGCGCGCCGGCGTGCGGCTGGATGCGCTGGCCGTGGTCGGCGTTGTGGAGGAGGCCGAACTCCCGGTTGTTGATCATCTCGTGCTCTTGGCGCTCGCGCAGCGCCTCGACCGTGAGCCGCAGTTGCTGCTCGGTCTGGTTCATCGGGTGGTTGTAGAGGTCGGCGACGCGGGTGTGGACCCGCAGGACCGTTTGCGCGAGGGAGAGTTCGTACTCGCGCGGCCGGGTCTCGTAGTCGACGAAGGTGCCGGGGAGGGCGGGCTCGCCGCGGTGTCCGGCGGAGAGGTCGATGGCTGCCTCGCCGTACGTGTTGGTGTGCCGCTCGGGCTCGGCCCGGACGGACTCCACGTGCCGGCGCAGCGATTCGGCGCGGTCCGCGAGCAGCCGGAAGTCCTGGCGGGACAGGACGAGGGCGGTGCCGGGGGTGGCGGCGCGCGCGGTGTACTCGCAGATGGCGTCGTCGTCGATGAGGGAGTCCTCGCCGAAGTAGGCCCCGTCGGCGACGGTCCGCAGGACCGCGTCCTCGCCGTAGGGGCCGGGGCCGATCTGGTCGATCCGGCCGTGGGCGATGAGGAACACCTGGTCGGAGGGGCTTCCGAAGGAGGTCAGCTCCTCGCCGGCTGCGAAGTCGATCTGGCGGCACCGCTGGGCGAGCTCGGCGAGCACGTCCGGGTCCTCGTAAGTGCGCAGCAGCGGGAGCTCGCCGAGCTCGGCGGGGATGACCTGGACCCGGGACCCGGTCTGGACGAACTCGACGCGGCCGTCGCCGACGGTGTAGCTGAGCCGGCGGTTCACCCGGTACGTGCCGCCCTGGACGGGCACCCACGGGAGCATCTTCAGGAGCCACCGGGAGGTGATCTCCTGCATCTGCGGGGCGGACTTGGTCGTGGTTGCCAAGTTCCGTGCGGCCGACGTCGCGAGACTCTGCTGGGGAGTCCGGACCTCGGGTTCGGAACCTGCCTGGACCGACATGTGCATCCCTTTCGATCACGCCATGGATCTGCTGGAGAAGCCTTTCAGCACGCCGCGTGGTGGGACCATTACACAAACGGGTGGACTACGCCGTCCGAGCGCTGGGCACCCTCTGGAGTTACCCCTTTCCCCATGGGCCCCGCCCGCCCCAGCCTCTTTCCGGCCACCGGCCCCACGGGGCCCTAACTTGAATCCGAGATGCAAGTTTTCTACGGTGGGGCCATGCGGCTGACCCGATTCACCGACCTCGCCCTGCGCACCCTGATGCGCCTGGCCGTCGCCGAGGAGGACCTCCCCACCACGCGCGACGTGGCGGCGTCGATGGAGGTCCCGTACACGCACACGACCAAGGTCGTCGCCCGCCTGCAACACCTCGGCCTGGTCGAGGCGCGGCGCGGCCGGGGCGGCGGGCTCGCACTGACCGCGGCCGGGCGGGCCGCCTCGGTGGGCGGGGTGGTCCGCGAACTGGAGGGCGTCGGCGACGTCGTGGAGTGCGAGGGCAGCACGCCCTGCCCGCTGCGCGGCGCCTGCATCCTGCGCGGGGCGCTGCGCCGGGCCCAGGAGGCGTTCTTCGCGACGCTGGACCCGCTGACGGTGAACGACCTGGTCGCGGCGCCCACCGGCCCCGTCCTGCTGGGCATTTCGGGCAGCGGGACGGCAGGTCGGGCCGAAGGTCCCTGAGCGGGGGGCCGGATGGCCGGTTCGCGTCGGCCGGGCGGGGACCTAGCGTGATGCCGGGCGACGGCCCGGACGGACACCCACACCCACACCAGGACCCGTCCGTACGCACGCATAAAAACTTGCATCTCACATACCAATTAAACGGACCACTCACACCAAGGCGAGGACCTTCTGATGCTTTCCGCGAAGTCGGCAGAGACCGTACGCGCCACTCTGCCCGCCGTGGGCGCCGCCATCGGCGACATCACGGAGCTGTTCTACGCGAAGCTCTTCGCGGCCCACCCCGAGCTGCTGCGGGACCTGTTCAACCGCGGCAACCAGAACGCCGGCCTGCAGAAGCAGGCCCTCGCCGGCTCCATCGCCGCCTTCGCGACCCACCTCGTCGAGCGGCCCGACGCCCGCCCCGACGTCATGCTGAACCGGATCGCGCACAAGCACGCCTCCCTCGGCGTCACCCGCGAGCAGTACCCGATCGTCCACCAGCACCTCTTCGAGGCGATCGTCGACATCCTCGGCGAGGCCGTCACCCCCGAGGTCGCCGAGGCCTGGACCGAGGTCTACTGGCTGATGGCGAACGCCCTCATCGCCATCGAGGAGCGGCTCTACGCCGAGCAGCAGGTCCTCGCCGGCGACGTCTGGCGCTCCTGGACGGTCACCGACCGCGCGGCGGAGACCGCCGACTGCACCACCTTCCACCTCACCCCCGCCGACGGCGCGCCGGCACCGGACTTCAGGCCCGGCCAGTACGTCTCCGTCCAGGTCGAACTCCCCGACGGCGCCCGCCAGATCCGCCAGTACAGCCTGACCGGCGCGCCCGCCTCCCCGGTGCGCACGATCACCGTCAAGCGGATCCACGGCCCCTCCGCCCTCGGCCCCGACGGCGAGGTCTCGAACCACCTGCACCACCGGGTGCCGGTCGGCGCCACCCTGCGGGTGTCGGCCCCGTACGGCGACCTGGTCCTGCAGGACACCGGCGCCCCGGTGCTGCTCGCCTCCGCGGGAATCGGCTGCACCCCGATGCTGTCGATGCTGGAGCACCTGGCCGAGACCGGGCACGCCGCCCCGGTCACCGTCCTGCACGCCGACCGCTCCCCCGCCGACCACGCGCTGCGCGCCGACCACCGGGCGCTGGCGCTCAAGCTGGCCGACGGCACCGCCCGGTTCTGGTACGAGGCCGACGCCGAGCCCGGTGACGGCGAGGGCCGCATGGACCTGGCCGACGTACCGGTCGAGCCGGGGACCCAGGTCTACCTGTGCGGGCCGCTGCCCTTCATGCGCGGGGTGCGCGAGCAGCTGCTCGCCAAGGGCGTGCGGGCCGCGGACGTCCACTACGAGGTCTTCGGCCCGGACATGTGGCTGGCCTCGGAGTAACGACCGTGATGGGCGGGCCGGTCGGGGCGCGTGTCCGGATCGGCTCGCTCGCTGTGCGAACGCCCTAGCCAGCGAAGGACCTCCTCCATTACACCGGTTGCAACGAGGCGGCCACGCAGGGTGACCGCAGCGGACCCGCAAAGGAGGCGGCCATGGCCGCACCCATGTCAGCGGACCGGTTCATCAACGCACTGCGCAACGAGGGACTGACCGTCGTCGAGGTCGGTGCCTGGCGCACGCACAACCGCAACCACAAGGGGCCCTGGGGCCCGGTGCACGGGGTGATGATCCACCACACCGTCACCCGGGGCACCGCGTACACCGTCGAGCTCTGCCGTACCGGCGACGAGGACCTGCCCGGCCCCCTCTGCCACGGCGTGATCACCAAGGACGGCCGGGTCCACCTGGTCGGCTACGGCCGGGCCAACCACGCCGGTGCGGGCGACGCCGACGTCCTGGCGGCCGTCATCGCCGAGAAGCGGCTGCCGCCCGACAACCAGACCAACACCGACGGCAACCGCTACTTCTACGGCTTCGAATGCGAGAACCTCGGCGACGGCGAGGACCCCTGGCCGGCCGTCCAGCTCGACGCGATGGCCCGGGCGGCGGCCGCCGTGTGCCGGGTGCACGGCTGGACCGAGCGCTCGGTGATCGGACACCTGGAGTGGCGCCCCGGCAAGATCGACCCGAAGGGCTTCACGATGGCCTCGTTCCGCGGCCGTGTGGCGGAACGCCTGAAGTAGCCCGCCGCAGGGCCGTGACGTGCGGGGGTGCCGCACGGGCAGCGCACAATGGGCGGGTGGAACACTCCCTGGACCCCGACGCCGATGCGCTGCTGCAGGCCCGGCCCCCGTCGCCGCTGCGGGAGGTCCGGGACGACCGGTTCGAGCGGCACGGGGTGCGGCTGCTGCTCAAGCGGGACGACCTCGTCCACCCGGAGCTGCCCGGCAACAAGTGGCGCAAGCTCGCGCCCAACCTCCGGGCCGCCGTCGCCGGCGGGTACCCGGGCCTGGTGACCTTCGGCGGGGCCTACTCGAACCACCTGAGGGCCACCGCCGCGGCCGGACGGCTGCTGGGGATCGCCACCACCGGCATCGTGCGCGGGGACGAACTGGCGGGGCGCCCGCTCAACGCCTCCCTCGCCCGGTGCGCCGCCGACGGGATGCGGCTGCACTTCGTGACCCGGTCCGCCTACCGGCGCAAGGCCGAGCCCGGGGCGGCCCGGGAGCTGATCGCCGGCGCCGGCGCCGCCGGGGCGTACCCCGTGCCCGAGGGCGGCAGCAATGCGCTCGCCCTGCAGGGGTGCGCCGAGCTGGGCCGTGAGCTGCACGGCGCCTGCGACGTGGTGGCCGTGGCCTGCGGCACGGGCGGGACCCTGGCCGGGCTGGCGGCGGGCCTCGCCCCCGGACAGCGGGCGCTCGGGGTACCCGTCCTGGCCGGCGGGTTCCTGGCCGCGGAGATACGTTCCCTCCAGCTGCGGGCCTTCGGCGGGCCGGCCGGCGACTGGAGCCTGGCCGAGGGCTTCGACCACGGCGGCTACGCCCGCGTCCCGGCCGCCCTGGAGGCCTTCGCCGCGGACTTCGAGGACCGCCACGGCCTCCCGGTCGAGCGGATCTACGTGGCCAAGCTGCTGTGGGCGCTGGCCGAGCTGACGGCGGCCGGCGCCTTCCCCGCGGGGAGCTCGGTCACCGCCGTCGTCACCGGCCGGCCCGCGGATCCCGAGCCGTCCCCCCTCCCCCAGGAGGGTCCGCCCTCCTGGGAGGGGCCGCCTTCCTAGGAGGGGCCGCCTTCCTAGGAGGCCTCCTCGCGGTAGGCCGCCGCCTCCTCCAGGTCCAGCCGGCGCAGCAGCGCCCGCAGCATCTCGTCGTCGATCCGCCGCAGGTCCCGCAGGGACACGAACACCTCCCGCTCGGATTCGATCATCTCCCGCGAGAGCCGCCGGTAGATGTCGTCCGCCGACTCCCCGGTGAGCGGGTTGACCTCGCCGAGGCGCTCCCACACCGCGTTGCGCCGCCGCTCCAGCACCGTGCGCAGCCGCTCCGCCAGCGGTGGCGGCAGCGCGTTCTCCGGCTCGGACAGCAACTCGTCGAGCCGCTCCTCCGCCGCCCGGGAGGCCTCGCTCTGGGCCTGCGCCTCGGCGAGCGTCTGCTCCGTGACGTCCCGGGGCCGCAGCCGCAGCAGCCGGATCAGCGGCGGCAGGGTCAGCCCCTGCACCACCAGGGTGGCGATGACCGTGGTGAAGGTGAGGAAGAGGATCAGGTCGCGGTGCGGTACGTCGATGGGCACCGAGAAGGCGATCGCCAGCGAGACCACGCCCCGCATCCCGGCCCAGCCCACCACCACGGGCGCCTTCCACGTGGTGTCCGGCTCCCGCTCCCGGATCCCCGCCGAGAACCACCGCGGCACGAAGGTGGCCGGGAACACCCACACGAACCGGGAGACCACCACCACGAGGAACACCAGGACCGCGTACCAGACGGCCTCGCCGCCCTCGTACTCCACCAGCCCGCGCAGGACGACCGGCAGCTGGAGACCGATCAGTGCGAAGACCACCGACTCCAGGATGAAGGCGACCATCTTCCACACCGCCTCCTCCTGGAGCCGGGTCGCGAAGTCGACCTGCCAGTTGTGGTGCCCGAGGTACAGCGCCACCACGACCACCGCGAGGACGCCCGAGGCGTGCACCCGCTCGGCCGCCGCGTACGCCACGAACGGGATCAGCAGCGACAGGGTGTTCTGCAACAGCGGCTCCCGCAGCCGCGTGCGCAGCTGGTGGATCGGGACCATCAGCGCCAGGCCCATGCCGACGCCGCCCACCGAGGCCAGCAGGAACTCCGCGATGCCGCCGGCCCAGCCGGCGGCCGTGCCGACCGCGGCGGCCAGCGCCACCTTGTAGGCGGTGATCGCGGTCGCGTCGTTGACGAGGGACTCCCCCTGCAGGATGGTCGTGATCCGGTTGGGCAGCCCGAGGCGCCGGGCGATGGCGGTCGCGGCGACGGCGTCGGGCGGGGCGACCACCGCGCCGAGCACCAGCGCCACCGGCAGCGACAGCCCCGGCACCGCGAGGTACACCGCGTATCCGACCGCGAGCGTCGCGAAGAGCACGTACCCGACGGACAGCAGCGCGATCGGCCGGGCGTTGGCCCGCAGGTCGAGGTACGAGCTGTCCACCGCGGCCGTGTACAGCAGCGGCGGGAGCAGCAGCGGCAGCACGATGTGCGGGTCGAGGACGTACGCGGGCACCCCGGGCACGTACGAGGCCCCGAGCCCCACCGCGACCAGCAGCAGCGGCGCGGGCACCGGCGTCCGGCGCGCGATGCCCGCGACGGCGGCACTGACCGCGACCAGCGCCACCAGCGGCAAAACCTCCATCGGCAACCCACCCTCGTTCGTCGCGGCTGATCGGGCTGCGTCCTGCGGCGCCCGTACGTCAGTACGCTGGCCATCATGAGCGAGTGCACCCACCTTCCCGAACTGCCGCGCCCCGAGCCCGTGCCGAGTGCCCAGACCTGCCCCGAATGTCTGGTGCTCGGCAGCCACCCGGTGCAGCTGCGGATGTGCCTGTGGTGCGGCTACGTGGCGTGCTGCGACTCCTCCCCGCACCGGCACGCGACCGCGCACTACCGGACCACCGGCCATCCGGTGATGCGCAGCTTCGAGCCGGGCGAGACCTGGCGGTGGTGTTTCGTCGACGGTTCGATCGTCTGAGCCGGGGGTAGGTCAAACCTCCGCCGGCTCCCCGGATTTGGGCCCGCAGACCCCTAGCCACTGTGCGTACCCGTAGGCATACCATCTGTCACCGGCCGTAGGCGTGGGTGTCCTGATCGGGTTCCATGAGGGGTGCCGCGACACGATCGCCCGGATCGCGGTAGCGTCACCGGCGAAGAGAGCTCGTACCACCTTGGAGGTGAGGGTGTCCCAGATCGCAGGCGAGCCCGGGACCCAGGACTTCGTGGAAGTCCGGCTGCCCGCTGCGGGTGCCTACCTGTCGGTGCTGCGAACGGCCACGGCCGGTCTCGCAGCACGTTTGGACTTCACCCTCGACGAGATCGAGGATCTCCGGATCGCGGTGGACGAGGCCTGCGCGATCCTGCTTCAGCAGGCCGTGCCCGGGTCCGTCCTGAGCTGCGTGTTCCGGCTGGTCGACGATTCGCTGGAGGTGACCGTCTCGGCGCCCACCACGGACGGCCGCGCACCCGAGCGCGACACGTTCGCCTGGACCGTCCTGTCGGCGCTGGCCGGCAAGGTCGAGTCCACGGTGGAGGAGGACAACACGGTGAGCATCAGCCTCTACAAACAGCGCGGCGCGGGTCCAGGCCCGGCGTGAGCGGCGGGGAGACCCCGGTGCGGGGCGGGGACCGGCCCCGGGTACGGCACGAGGTCGACGGCGCCATCCCGGAGCAGCAGCGCGCCCGGCCGCACCCGGCCGACGCGGATGCGGAACACGGCTTTTTGGACTCGGCGGAGCGACGGGCGGGCCCCATGAGCGAAAACCAGCACGAAGAACCACAGGCGTCACGGCCACCCGTGGCCGTGGGGTCGGCCGTCGGCCCGGCCGAGGGCCCGGCCGCGGAAGCGGACGTGGAAGCGGACGCGGCGCTGCCGCCGCTGCCGGACCCGCGCGACCGCAGCGGGGCCCGGGCCCTGTTCGTCGAGCTGCGGGCACTGCCCGACGGTTCGCCGGAGAAGGCCGAGCTGCGCAACCGGCTCGTCCGGATGCACCTGCCGCTGGTCGAGCACCTGGCCCGGCGGTTCCGCAACCGCGGGGAGCCGCTCGACGACCTGACCCAGGTCGCGACGATCGGCCTGATCAAGTCGGTGGACCGGTTCGACCCGGACCGCGGGGTGGAGTTCTCCACGTACGCCACGCCGACGGTGGTCGGGGAGATCAAGCGGCACTTCCGCGACAAGGGCTGGGCGGTACGGGTCCCCCGGCGCCTCCAGGAGCTGCGGCTCTCGCTGACCACGGCCACGGCCGAGCTGTCCCAGCAGCACGGCCGCTCCCCCACGGTCCACGAGCTGGCCGAGCGGCTGGGGATCTCGGAGGAGGAGGTGCTGGAGGGGCTGGAATCGGCCAATGCCTACAGCACGCTCTCGCTGGACGTCCCGGACACCGACGACGAGTCGCCGGCGGTCGCGGACACCCTCGGCGCGGAGGACGAGGCGCTGGAGGGCGTCGAGTACCGCGAGTCGCTCAAGCCGCTGCTGGAGGGGCTGCCGCCGCGGGAGAAGCGGATCCTGCTGCTTCGGTTCTTCGGCAACATGACGCAGTCGCAGATCGCGCAGGAGGTCGGCATCTCCCAGATGCACGTCTCCCGCCTGCTGGCCCGCACTCTGGCCCAGCTCCGCGAGAAGCTCCTGGTGGAGGAGTAGCCGCCCCGCCCCGACCGAGGGCGAACCGGGACCCTAGGAAGAAGAGGTGTGGCCGATTCCGAGGGCTTCGGTCGCCGTCGGGTTCACCAGGAGGGCCACCACCGCCACGGCGGTCACGGCCAGCGCCGCGGCGGCGGCGATCATCGCGCCGCCGGTGGTGTACAGGGTCCAGGCCACCGGCAGCGCCATCAGCTGCGTGATCAGCGCGGGCCCGCGGCTCCAGCGCCGGGCCAGGCGCAGCCCGCGGGCGGCGACCAGCGGCAGCGCGGCGAGGGCGATCAGCGTCAGGCCGCCGGTCTCCGCCTGCTGCGCGGAGTCGGCGTCGCCGGCGATGCCGACGAACAGCATGTAGATGCCGAGGCCGGCGAGCGCCAGGCCTTCCACGGCGGTGAGCGCGGCGGCTGCGGTGAGCCGGCCGGGCAGCGGGGCCGTCGGCTGGTCCGGGGCGGGGGTGGGCTTCGTACTCACCCCTGCAGGGTAGCCGCGCGGCCGGGCCGGCGGCGGGGGCGGGCCCTCGGCCCGCGCCGGCGGGCGGGCAGTATCGGAGCGGTGTGAACGGGTCGGTAGGCTGGCGGTCATGCGTGCACTCCTCGTGGCCAACCCAGCAGCGACGACCACCAGTGCGCGCACGCGCGACGTCCTGATCCACGCCCTGGCCAGCGAGATGAAGCTGGAGGCGGTGACCACCGAGTACCGGGGGCACGCGCGGGACCTCGGCCGGCGGGCCGCCGAGAACGGCCTGGACCTCGTGGTGGCGCTGGGCGGCGACGGCACCGTCAACGAGGTGGTCAACGGACTGCTGCACAACGGCCCCGATCCGGAGCGGCTGCCGCGGCTGGCGGTGGTCCCGGGCGGCTCGACGAACGTGTTCGCCCGCGCGCTCGGCCTGCCCAACGATGCGGTGGAGGCGACGGGCGCCCTGCTGGACGCGCTGCGCGAGCACCGCGAGCGCACGGTGGGCCTGGGGCTGGCGGCGGGCGCGCCGGGCTCGGAGGACGAGTCGGTCCCGGCGCGCTGGTTCACCTTCTGCGCGGGCTTCGGCTTCGACGCGGGTGTGGTGGGTCGGGTCGAGCAGCAGCGGGAGCGCGGCAAGCGCTCGACGCACGCCCTCTACGTACGACAGCTGATGCGCCAGTTCTGGGAGGAGCCGAACCGGCGGCGCGGCACGGTGACGCTGGAGCGCCCGGGCACGGATCCGGTGACGGACCTGGTGCTGTCCATAGTCTGCAACACCTCGCCGTGGACCTACCTGGGCAATCGGCCCCTGTACGCGTCCCCGGAGGCCTCGTTCGACACCGCACTTGACGTGCTGGCGCTCAGTCGTTTGTCAACTCCGGCCGTCGCTCGCTACGCCACACAGCTCCTGACCTCGACTCCTGAGCGCGGTCCGCACGGCAAGCACGCCGTGACTCTGCACGATCTGACCGACTTCACCTTGCATTCGAAGGTGCCGCTCCCGTTCCAGATGGACGGAGACCATCTCGGATTGCGGACCAGCGTTCAGTTCACAGGCGTTCGCCGTGCACTGCGTGTGATTGTGTGAGTAGAAGGCCCCAAAGTCCTTTCAGTCGAACGTTTACGCGCCAGTCCACCCTCAGGATGTAGGGCTGTGACCTAGTAGACACCGACGAATCAAAAAAAACTTTCCGGAAGGGGTTGTATCCCCGTCCGAGGTTTGCGAATCTCTTCATGGCGATCGGGACAGCCCGCAGAACCCGGCTCCCAAGAAGACCGCCAGAACCCCTCCACGAGTCTCCAGATGACCACCCGCCACCCCTGGGCGGTCGCCCTTCCCTCACGGGGGGATTCGTGAAAGCGTTCACATTCACAAGCAACCTGCCCGCAATACAAGGAGATGGAGCAGCCATGGACTGGCGTCACAACGCCGTTTGCCGCGAGGAAGACCCGGAACTCTTCTTCCCCATCGGCAACACCGGTCCTGCGCTGCTGCAGATCGAGGAAGCCAAGGCCGTCTGCCGCCGCTGCCCCGTCATGGAGCAGTGCCTGCAGTGGGCGCTCGAGTCCGGCCAGGACTCCGGCGTCTGGGGCGGTCTCAGCGAGGACGAGCGCCGCGCCATGAAGCGCCGCGCCGCTCGCAACCGGGCGCGCAACGCCAGCGCCTGACATCGACTTTCGAGCCTCGAGCCGCAGCGCGTAGTAACACCTGATAGCGCTCAGCAACGTGCTCTTGAGCCCCGGACGGGAACACCGCCAGCCACCGCTGGACGTTCCCTCCGGGGCTCAGTGCTGTCCGGAGCGCGCAGCCCCGCACGCCGGGCACGGCCCGCTCCCCCGCGCGGCCCGTCACGCTGCGTGACGGGCTCTCGTGCTACTTCTGCGGGCTGACGGGGACGTCGAGGACGACCTTGGTGCCGCGCGGCTCCGCCCGCACCATGTCGAACGTGCCGCCGAGCTCGCCCTCGACGAGGGTGCGGACGATCTGCAGGCCGAGGTTGCCGGCCTTCTGCGGGTCGAAGCCCTCGGGCAGGCCGGAGCCGTCGTCGAGGATGGTGATGAGCAGCCGGCCGTCGGTCCGGCCGGAGCCGCTGCGGGCGGCGGTGACCTCCACCGTGCCGCCCTCCCCCTGGCTGAAGGCGTGCTCCAGGGCGTTCTGCAGGATCTCGGTCAGCACCATCGACAGCGGCGTGGCCACCTCCGCGTCCAGGATCCCGAACCGGCCGATGCGCCGGCAGTCCACCTTGCCCGGCGAGATCTCGGCGACCATCGCGATCACGCGGTCGGCGATCTCGTCGAACTCCACCCGCTCGTCGAGGTTCTGGGACAGGGTCTCGTGCACGATCGCGATCGAACCGACGCGGCGCACGGCCTCGTTGAGCGCCTCGCGGCCGGACTCCGAATCCATCCGTCGGGCCTGCAGCCGCAACAGCGCGGCCACGGTCTGGAGGTTGTTCTTCACCCGGTGGTGGATCTCCCGGATGGTCGCGTCCTTGGTGATCAGTTCGCGTTCGCGACGTCGCAGCTCGGTGACGTCGCGGCACAGGACCAGGGAGCCGATCCGGGTGCCCTTGGGCTTGAGCGGGATGGCCCGCAGCTGGATGACCCCGCCGTTGCCCTCGATCTCGGTCTCGCGCGGGGCCCAGCCGCTGGCGAGCTTGACCAGCGCCTCGTCCACCGGGCCGCGGGACGGGGCGAGTTCGGCGGTGATGGTGCCCAGGTGCTGCCCGACCAGGTCGGAGGCGAGGCCGAGGCGGTGGTACGCGGAGAGCGCGTTGGGGGACGCGTACGTGACGACCCCGTCGGCGTCGAGCCGCATCAGTCCGTCCCCGACGCGCGGGGAGGCGTCCATGTCGACCTGCTGCCCGGGGAACGGGAAGGCCCCGGCCGCGATCATCTGCGCCAGGTCGGAGGCGGACTGGAGGTAGGTGAGCTCCAGCCGGCTCGGTGTACGCACGGTGAGCAGATTGGTGTTGCGCGCGATGACGCCGAGCACCCTGCCCTCGCGGCGCACCGGGATGGACTCGACGCGGACGGGCACCTCCTCGCGCCACTCCGGGTCGCCCTCGCGCACGATCCGGCCCTCGTCGAGGGCGGCGTCCAGCAGCGGGCGCCGGCCGCGCGGCACCAGGTGGCCGACCATGTCGTCCTGGTAGGAGGTGGGGCCGGTGTTGGGGCGCATCTGGGCGACCGAGACGTACCGGGTGCCGTCGAGGGTGGGCACCCACAGCACCAGGTCGGCGAAGGACAGGTCGGAGAGCAGTTGCCACTCCGAGACCAGCAGGTGGAGCCACTCCAGGTCGGTTTCACCGAGAGCGGTGTGCTGGCGTACGAGGTCGTTCATGGAGGGCACCTGGCGAGCGTACCTCGGGCTCGGGCCATGACTTTCCCCACGGCGACTACCCGGGAGTATCCAGGAAGGGCTCACTCCGCGTACTGTTGGAGGAAGTCACGGGTTTCCGGTGCCCGACATTGGATGGACAGAACAGAATGGTCTAGTCCACAATTGACGTAAGCTTCCGCCCTCCCCGCACAGGAGGACGGATAGAGGTGGGCCACGCGCTCTGCCCTGACCGCGCAGGCAACCTCTCAACCGGCCGCCGGGAACCGCACACCCGCCGGCCGTAAGTACTCCGGGCTACGGTGCCGGGCGGGTTGAGGGTCCCGCCCCGGCACCGTGGCCCAGAGGAATTCGCCCGGAGGAATCCTTCACTGCGGCCAGGCGCGCACCGCGAGTTCCGCGACCGCCTCCAGCTCCTCCCGGCCCGCTCCGTCACGCGACTGCTGCGACATCCCCTGGAGCACCGACACCACGTACCGGGCCAGCGCCCGCGCGTCCGTGTCCGCGGGCAGTACGCCGGCCGCGACGTCGGCCCGGACCCGGCTCTCGAACGCCGCCACGTGGGCCGCGCGCCGCTCGCGCAGGGCCTGCGCCACCTCCTGCGAGGTGGTGTTGACGGCCGCGCTGAGCACGAGGCAGCCCGGCGGGTGGGCCGGGTCGGTGTACACCTCGGCGGCTTCCCGCAGGATGCGCTCCGTGGCGGCGCGGGCAGTGGACTCCTCGGCCAGGGCGGTGCTCGCGAAGTCCCCGTACCGGCCGCCGTAGACGGCCACGACCTCGTCGAAGAGCTTGCGCTTGTCCCCGAAGGCCGCGTACAGGCTGGGCGCGCTGATCCCGAGCGAGGCGGTCAGGTCGGAGATCGACGTCGCCTCGTAGCCGTTCTCCCAGAAGGCGAGCATCGCCTTGTCCAGGGCGGCGCCGCGGTCGAAGGAGCGCGGCCTGCCGCGTTGTCCGGTCACCATGCCCAGATTCTATAGCGGCCGCTACGGAATCTGGTACGGTCCATTTCTGTAGCGACCACTAGTGAATGCGAAGGGGGGCGCGTCATGGGCGTGCTCAGCGGCAGGACGGCACTGGTCACGGGCGGCAGCCGCGGCATCGGGCGGGCGATCGCGCAGCGACTCGCACGGGACGGGGCGCTGGTCGCGGTGCACTACGGGCAGAACGACGCGGCGGCCGGGGAGACGGTGGCGGCGATCACCGCCGCCGGCGGGCGGGCGTTCGCGATCCGCGCGGAACTCGGGGTGCCGGGCGACGCCGAGGCGCTCTGGGCGGCGTACGAGGCCCACCCGCTGCACACCGCCGAGGTGGACGTCCTGGTCAACAACGCGGGCGCTCCGGCCTTCGCGGGCATCGCGGAGACCGACGAGGAGACCTACGACCGGGTGCAGGCGCTCAACGCGAAGGCGCCGTTCTTCGTGATCCGGCACGCGCTGGCCCGACTGCGCGACGGCGCCCGGATCGTCAACGTGACCGGCACCCCGGACATCGCCCTGCCGGCGATCCTGGCCACGATCGCGGCGAAGGGTGCGGTCAATGCGCTGACCCGGTCCCTCGCCGCCGAGCTGGCCCCGCGCGGGATCACCGTGAACTCGGTGGGTCCGGGCATCACGGACACCGACCTGAACGCGGCCTGGCTGGCGGACCCCGCGGCGCGGGCGCACGCCTCCTCCCGGTCGGTCTTCCACCGACTGGGCACGGCGGAGGAGGTCGCGGACGTGGTGGCCTTCCTGGCCTCGCCGGACTCCCGCTGGGTGACCGGCCAGCACCTGAACGCGACCGGAGGACTCCAACTGGCCCTGCTCTGAGGACGCGGCCGGGAGGCCGGGCGCGGGGATCGGGACCACCATGGATTCCGGGCGGAATCCACGGCCGGAGCCGCCCCGGCTCTGCTAGATTGGTCTATACCACATACCGTACTCCAGATCGGCAGGCCCCGCGTGGAAGTTGTCATCGTCCCGGACGCCAAGGCAGGCGGAGAGCTCATCGCGGAGGCCATCGCCGCGCTGCTGCGCCGCAAGCCCGACGCCCTGCTCGGCGTGGCGACGGGCTCTACCCCGCTGCCCGTCTACGCGGCCCTCACGGCCAGGGTGCGGGCCGGCGAGGTCGACGTCGCCCGGGCCCGCGTCTGCCAGCTCGACGAGTACGTCGGCCTGCCGGCCGGGCACCCCGAGTCCTACCGGGCCACCGTGCTCCGCGAGGTCGTCGAGCCCCTCGGCCTGTCCGAGGAGTCCTTCATGGGCCCCGACGGCTCCGCCGAGGACCTGGTCGCCGCGTGCGAGGAGTACGACCGTGCCCTCGCCGGGGCGGGCGGTGTCGACCTCCAGCTGCTGGGCATAGGCACCGACGGGCACATCGGCTTCAACGAGCCGTGCTCCTCGCTCTCCTCCCGCACCCGTATCAAGACGCTCACGGAGCAGACCCGCGTGGACAACGCGCGCTTCTTCGGCGACGACCTGGAGCAGGTGCCGCACCACGTCATCACCCAGGGCATCGGCACCATCCTCGACGCCCGCCACCTGGTCCTCCTCGCCACCGGCGAGGGCAAGGCCGAGGCCGTGGCGCAGACCGTCGAGGGCCCGCTGTCCGCGCTGGTCCCGGCCTCCGCGCTGCAGCTGCACCGGCACGCGACCGTCGTCGTGGACGAGGCCGCCGCCTCCGAGCTGAAGCTCGCGGACTACTTCCGCCACACCTACGCGAACAAGCCCGTCTGGCAGGGCCTGTAGCGCGCAGGACGAACGATCCGCACGGACGGAAGGCCGGGCCCCCTCCACGGGGCCCGGCCTTCCGCCGTCTCCGGTACCGCCCGGCCGCCGGCGCCCCACGCACCGGCGGACGGGCGGGCGGGGCGGCGGAGCGGGCGGCCCGGCGGCTATCCGCGCGCGATGACCTCCGCCGCAGCGCGCCCGCACACCCGGGCGGCCCCGTGCGTGGCGATGTACAGGGCGCCGCGCGGCTCGGCCCGCGGCAGCCCCATCTCGACCACGACCGTGTCCGGGCGGGCGGCCACCAGCGCGTCGAGGACCTCGGCCATCCAGGGGTGCCGGTGCGCGTCGCGGACCACGGCGACCACGGTGCGGCCGCCGGCCGCGGCCAGGACGTCGCCGGCCGCGGAGCCCTCCGGGTAGACGCCCGCCCCGGTCCCCGGCACCAGCGCGGCCAGCTCGGCGGCCACGCCCCACGGGGTCTCGTCGCCCACCGCGATGTTGGCGACGGGCGCGAGCGTGGCGACGTACGGGGCCGGGACCGGCCCGCGGCCGCCGGAGACGAGCAGCGCCCGGCGGGCCGCCTCCAGGCCGATGCCGGACGCGCCCCCCTCCGGCGCGCCCGGCACGGCGGGGGCGGGGCGGACCGAGCGGGTCCACTCGGCCAGCGCCCGGACCCGGGCGGCTGCGTCGGCGAGCCGCTCCTCGGGGAGCGCGCCCTCGTGCACGGCGGCGACCAGGGCGTCGCGGAGGCGGAGCACGGTGGCCTCGTCGGCGAGGCCACCGCCCACGCAGATCGCGTCGGCGCCGGCGGCGATGGCGAGGACGGAGCCGCGCTCGATGCCGTACGTCCCGGCGATGGCGTTCATCTCCATGCCGTCGGTGACGATCAGGCCCTCATAGCCGAGCTCCTTGCGCAGCAGCCCGGTCAGGACCTGCGGGCTGAGGGTGGCCGGCCGGGTGGGGTCGAGGGCCGGCACCAGGATGTGGGCGCTCATCACGGCCTTGGTGCCGGCCTCGATGGCGGCTCGGAACGGGACCAGTTCGCGGACGGCCAGGGTCCCCAGGTCGACGTCGATGCGCGGCAGCGCGTGGTGCGAGTCGACGCTGGTGTCGCCGTGGCCCGGGAAGTGCTTGGTGCAGGCGGCGACGCCGGCGGCCTGGAGGCCCTCGACATACGCGGCGGTGTGCCGGGCGGCGAGGGCGGTGTCGGCGCCGAAGGACCGGACGCCGATGACCGGGTTGTCGGGGTTGGAGTTGACGTCGGCGGACGGGGCCCAGTTGAGGTTGACCCCGCACTCGGCGAGGCGTCGGCCCAGCTCGCGGGCGACGCCCCGGGTCAGGTCGGTGTCGTCGACGGCGCCCAGGGCCAGGTTGCCGGGGAAGGAGGAGCCGCCGCGGACCTCCAGGCGGGTGACGTCGCCGCCCTCCTCGTCGATGGCGACGAGGAGGTCGTCCCGCTCGGCCCGCAGCTGCGCGGTGAGCGCGGCGAGCTGCTCCGGCGAGGCGACGTTGCGGCCGAACAGCCCGACCGAGGTGAGTCCCTCGGCGACCCGGCGCAGCACCCAGGCGGGGGCGGTGGTGCCCTCGAAGCCCGGCTGGAGGACGGCGAGCGCGTCGCGGGTGAGGGTGTCGGTGCGGTGCGCAAGGACGGTCATGGGTCGTTATCCCTTCACGGCGCCGGAGGTCATGCCGCCGACGGCCTTGCGCTGGAGGAAGACGAAGATGACCAGGACCGGGACCGCGAAGAGCGAGGACGCGGCCATGGTGGCGCCCCAGTCGTTGCCGAAGGCGGTCTGGAACTGGGTCAGCCACAGCGGCAGGGTCTGCGCCGCCTTGTCCTTGTTCAGGATCAGGACCATGGCGAACTCGTTCCAGGCGGTGATGAAGCCGAAGAGCGAGGTGGACATCAGGCCCGGCGCCAGCAGCGGGAGGATCACCTTGCGGAAGGCCTGGCCGCGGGTGCAGCCGTCGATCTGGGCGGCCTCCTCCAACGTCACCGGGACGGCGGCGATGAAGCCGCGCAGGGTCCAGATGGTGAAGGGCAGGACCATCACGAAGTAGATCGCCGTCAGCAGGGCGAGGCTGTTCAGCATCTCGGCGTCGCGGGCGATCATGTACATCGCGATGACCATGACCTCCCAGGGGGCCATCTGCGCCATCATCACGCCGAGGACGAGGCCCTTGCGGCCCCTGAACTTCATGCGGGCGATCGCGAAGCTCGCGGCGAGCGCCACGAGCAGCGCCAGCAGCACGGCCCCGACGGTGACCAGCAGGCTGTTCTGCACGTACGTCCAGAACAACTCGACGCCGGTGGCCTTGGTGAAGTTGTCGAACGTGGGGGTGAAGACGAAGACGGGGTCCTTGGTGAGGATCTCGCCGGACGGCTTGAGGGCCGAGGAGAACATCCAGTAGACGGGGAAGACGAAGACCACGGCCAGGACCAGGGCGCCGAGGTTCTTCGCGACGGCTCCCGGGCGGACCGGGCGGCGGGTGCGCAGCCGCGGCGCGGGCTTCGGGGCGGTGGTGGTGCTCACTGCTCCTCCTCCTGCTTCAGGATCAGGCGGAAGTAGAAGGACATGACGACCACGAGCATCACGATCGTCAGGACGGATATCGCTGCCGCGAGCGCGTAGTGGCCCTGGCTCTGGCCCTCGACGAAGGCGAAGACGGGCAGGGTCTCCGAGGCGCGGTCGGGGCCGCCGCGGTTCATCGCGTACACCTGGGTGAAGGCCTTGAACACCCAGATCACCTCGAGGAAGGTGGTGATCAGGAAGAACGGCCTGAGGTTGGGGAAGACGACCTGCCAGAACGTCTGCCAGCCGTTCGCGCCGTCCATCCGCGCGGCCTCGTACAGCTCGGCGCCGACGGTGGTCAGGCCGGCGTACATGTTGAGGGCGACGAAGGGGACGGAGCCCCAGACCACCAGGATCGTGACGATCACCAGGGTGGACCAGCCGGTCTCGAACCAGTTGTGCTGCTCGTACCCGGAGAAGCCGAGCGTGCGCATGACCCAGTTCATGACGCCGAACTGCTCGTCGAACAGCCACTGGAAGACGGTCACGGAGGCGACGATCGGCATCGCCCAGGCCATCACCAGGGCCATCGACAAGACCAGGCGCATCCGCTTCCCCAGCCGGTTGAGCAGCAGGCCGAGGAGGCTGCCGATCGCCATGATGAGCGCGACGTTGGCGGCGGTGAAGGCGAAGGTGCGCACGACGACGGTCCAGAAGTGCCCGTCGCCCAGCAGCTGGGTGTAGTTCTCGACGCCGTTGAAGGGCGCCTTGCGCTGGATGAACTCGATCCTGTCGACCTTCTGGAAGGACAGGACGACGTTCTTGGCCAGCGGGTACAGCAGCAGCGCGGCCATGCTGAGCACCGCCGGCGCGATCAGCAGGTACGGCAGCCATCCCGCGGGCGGCGCGGGCCTGGCCGCGCGAGGAGACGGGCCCTTGCGCCCGGCCCCGGTGTGCGGCTGCCGTGGTGCCCCCGACGTGTGCGGCCCGCCGGACTCGTGGGGTGCGTCCTGTGGAGCGGTCGCCGCTCCCTGGGAGTGCACGGTCATGTCTTGGTTTCCTCGCGGTTGGCTGTGGCGACCGGCGTCCGTCGCACCCGGGTCGGCCGCGGGCGGGCGTCGCGTGCGTCTGTCCGTGCGACCGGGGGTACGGCGGGGCGCAGCCGGCGCCCGCCGTACCCCCCGGTGCAGGTGTGGTGCGGGTGTTACTTGTTGATGCGGCTCGCGATGTCCTTGTCCGCGTCGGCGCCCGCCTTGGCGGCGTCCTCGCCCTTGAGGACCTTGGTCATGAACTCCTTGATCGGGTTGGGCTCGGTCTCGACGTTCGCCCAGCCCGGGGTGACCGGGGTGATCTTGCCGTTGACGCCGCCCTTGGCCATGGCCTCGGCGAAGGAGCCCGCGGCCGGGGCGAAGTTGGCGGCGGCCTGGTTCGGCAGCAGCGCGCCCTTGACCTCGGCGGCGTACTTCGTCATCTGGTCCTTGCCGGTGGCCAGGGCCAGCCACTCCTTGGCGAGCTCCTTGTTCTTGGAGCGCTCGGCGACGGCGAGGTTCGAGCCGCCGAGGAAGACGGTGCCCGGCTTGTCGGCGGTCTTGCCCGGGATCGGGAAGTAGCCGAAGTCGGCCTCCTTGCCCGCCTCCTTCAGGGCCTTCTCCGCGCCGCCGGCCTCCCAGCCGAGGCCGATCCAGGAGGCGACGCCGCCCTTGGGGACGATGTCGGTGGACTGCTGCGGGGTGGCCTCGTCCTTGTCCTTCGGAGCGGTGGAGTAGGACTGGAGCTTCTTGTAGAAGTCCATCGCGGAAGCAGCCTGCGGGGTGCCGAGCCCGCCCTTCCACTTGCCGCCGTCCTTGACGGCGAGGTCGCCGCCCTCGTCCCAGATCAGGCCGGCGAGGACGTACCAGCTCTGGCCGGGGAGGTAGATCGGCTGCGTGGCGGGGTCGGCGGCCTTGAGCTTGTCCAGGCCGGCGATCCACTCGTCGCGGGTCTTCGGCGGGGTGACGCCGGCCTTCTCGAAGGCCTTCTTGTCGTAGACGACGACGCGGTTGGCCGCGTACCACGGGGCGGAGTAGAGCTTGCCCTCGTACTCGGCGGAGGACAGCATGCTCTTCTGCCAGGCGTCGGCGCCGAGCTTGCCCTTCTCCTTGGTCAGGTCGGCGAGGCCGCCGGTGACCGCGTAGCCGGCGGTCTGGGTGTTGCCGAGCTCCAGGACGTCCGGCGGGGTGTTCTCGGAGAGGGCGGTGGTGACCTTCTCCTGGATGCCCTTCCAGGCCTGGACCTCGACCTTGACCGTCACACCGGGGTGCTTGGCCGAGAACTCCTTGTTGACCTCGTCGATCCAGGCCTTGGGTGCGGATCCGTCCATCACCCAGACGGTGATCTCCTTGGCGCCGCCCGCGTCGGCCGTGCCCTTGTCGTCGCCGCCCCCGTTGCCGCACGCCGCGACACCGGCCATCATGCCCGCGACACCGACCGCCGCGATGAGCTTGCGCTTCACGCCACCCTCCTCAGGGATGCTGCCTGCAACTTCCCTCGCCCGCCGCGGTGATGCACCGAGTACTGCACAAGTACTGCCCGTGGGGCCGGGATCTGATCCATATTGGTGTAGACCAGTAACCGGAGCTTGGCCTAGACCTTTAGGGGTGTCAAGGGTCTAATGATCGGGTGCCGCGTCCGTTACCGGACCGACACCTGGGGGAGGACGAAGGCCCGTCCCCTCACCCGTGTCACCATGTGACCGCACATATCGGAGGAGCCGGTGACGGCAGCGAAACTGGAGTCGGGAAGGCGGGCGGCGATGGCCACCGAAGGGGCGACCACCGAGCCGGAGGGCGGAGCGGCCACTCGCACCGCACGCGTGCCCAAGTACTACCGACTCAAGCGGCACTTGCTCGACATGACGGAAACGCTGCCGCCCGGCACTCCCGTCCCGCCCGAGCGCACCCTCGCGGCCGAGTTCGACACCTCCCGCACCACCGTGCGCCAGGCCCTGCAGGAACTCGTCGTCGAGGGCCGGCTGGAGCGCATCCAGGGCAAGGGCACCTTCGTGGCCAAGCCCAAGGTCTCCCAGCCGCTGCAACTCTCCTCCTACACGGAGGACATGCGGGCGCAGGGCCTGGAGCCCACCTCGCAGCTCCTGGACATCGGCTACGTGACCGCCGACGACACCCTCGCCGGACTGCTCAAGATCGCTGCGGGCGGGCGCGTCCTGCGCATCGAGCGGCTCCGCCTCGCCAGCGGCGAGCCGATGGCCATCGAGACCACCCACCTGTCGGCCAAGCGCTTCCCCGCGCTGCGCCGCTCGCTGGCCAAGTACACGTCGCTCTACACCGCCCTCGCCGAGGTGTACGGGGTACGGCTCGCCGAGGCCGAGGAGACCATCGAGACCTCCCTGGCCACCCCGCGCGAGGCCGGGCTGCTCGGTACGGACGTCGGCCTGCCGATGCTGATGCTCTCCCGGCACTCCCTGGACGCCGACGGGGAGCCCGTCGAGTGGGTGCGGTCGGTGTACCGCGGAGATCGTTACAAATTCGTCGCCCGACTCCAGCGCCCCGCCGTCTGATCCGTAGTTGACTCTCGTTCCGCTATACGGACGGGGGCTTACGTTCACCGGTCGGCCCCCGTAGATTCCCTGCGCTTGCGCAGATGATCAACGAGGGGACGAGGGTCATGCCGGAACCGGAAGCAACAGACACCCAACGGAGCGCGGCGAGTTCGGACACGGCACCGGACTCGCCCTCCGCAGCAGGCCGCATGACCCCGAAGTCGATCGCCGTCTGGGTGCTCGTCGCCCTCGTCGGGGCCATCGGCTGGGCCGTGCTCGCACTCTCCCGCGGCGAAGAGGTCTCCGCCGCCTGGCTGCTCGCCGCCGCGCTCGGCTCGTACGCCATCGGCTACCGCTTCTACGCGCGCTTCATCGCGGACCGGGTCCTGCGGGTCGACAGGACCCGGGCCACCCCCGCCGAACGCCTCGACAACGGTGTCGACTTCCACCCGACCGACCGCCGGGTGCTCTTCGGCCACCACTTCGCCGCCGTCGCGGGCGCCGGACCGCTCGTCGGCCCCGTGCTCGCCGCGCAGATGGGCTACCTGCCCGGCACCATCTGGATCGTCGCCGGCGTGATCTTCGCGGGTGCCGTCCAGGACATGGTCACCCTCTTCTTCTCCACCCGGCGCGACGGCCGCTCGCTCGGGCAGATGGCCCGGGACGAGATCGGCCCCGTGGGCGGAGCCGCCGCCCTCGTCGCCGTGTTCGCCATCATGATCATCCTGCTGGCGGTGCTGGCCCTGGTCATCGTCAACGCGCTGGCGCACTCGCCCTGGGGCGTCTTCTCCATCGGCATGACCATCCCGATCGCCCTCTTCATGGGCTTCTACCTGCGCGTGCTGCGGCCGGGCCGGGTCACCGAGGTCTCCGTCATCGGCGTCGCCCTGCTGCTGCTCGCGATCGTCGCGGGCGGCTGGGTCGCCGAGTCCTCGCTGGCGGACACCTTCACCCTGGAGAAGGAGACGCTGATCATCTGGATGGTCGCGTACGGCTTCATCGCCTCGGTGCTGCCGGTGTGGATGCTGCTCGCGCCCCGCGACTACCTCTCCACCTTCATGAAGATCGGCACGATCGCGATGCTCGCCCTCGGCGTGGTCATCGCCATGCCGACGCTGCGGATGCCCTCGATCACCGACTTCGCCGCCCGCGGGGACGGCCCGGTCTTCGCCGGGTCGATGTTCCCCTTCGTCTTCATCACCATCGCCTGCGGCGCGCTGTCCGGCTTCCACTCCCTGGTCTCCTCGGGCACCACCCCGAAAATGATCCAGAAGGAGACCCAGGTCCGGGTCATCGGCTACGGCTCCATGCTGACCGAGTCCTTCGTCGCCGTCATGGCGATGATCTGCGCCTGCATCATCGAGCCCGGCCTGTTCTTCGCCGTCAACTCCCCCGGCGGGGTCGTCGGCACCACGGTCCAGACCGCCTCCGAGGCGGTGACGAACCTCGGGTTCAGCGTCTCGCCCGAGTTCCTCGCCCAGGCCGCGAAGGACGTCGAGGAAGCCACCCTGCTGTCCCGTACGGGCGGCGCGCCGACCTTCGCACTCGGAATGTCGGACATCTTCTCGGCCGTCGTCGGCGGCGCCGGCATGAAGGCCTTCTGGTACCACTTCGCCATCATGTTCGAGGCGCTGTTCATCCTGACCACGCTGGACGCGGGCACCCGCGTCGGCCGGTTCATGCTCCAGGACACCCTCGGCAACGTGCACAAGTCCTTCAAGGACATCAGCTGGAAGCCCGGCGTCTGGCTGGCCAGCGCCCTCGTCGTCGGCGGCTGGGGCTACTTCCTGTGGGTCGGCGTCAAGGACCCGCTGGGCGGCATCAACCAGCTCTTCCCGCTGTTCGGCATCGCGAACCAGCTGCTCGCGGCGGTGGCCCTGGCCGTCTGCACGACCCTGCTGGTCAAGTCCGGTCGGCTGAAGTGGGCCTGGGTGACCGGTGTGCCGCTGGCCTGGGACGTGGCCGTCACCCTCACCGCGAGCTGGCAGAAGATCTTCTCGGACGACGTGAAGGTCGGCTTCTTCGCCCAGCGCGACAAGTACCAGGACGGCATCGACGCCGGCAAGGTGCTCGCACCCGCGAAGAACATGGACGAGATGCACACGGTGGTCCTCAACGCCACCGTGGACGGCGTCCTGTCCGGCCTGTTCGCCGTCCTGATCGTCATCGTGCTGCTGGACGCGGCCCGCACCTGCATCCGGGCCGTCCGCAGCCCCGCATCGGTGCGGCTCACCGAGGTCCCGTGGACCGAGTCGAAGATCATCGCTCCGGCCGGGCTCCTCGCGACCCCGCAGGAACGGGCCGAACTCGCCGCCGCCGGCCTCGACTCGGGCGGCGGCCGCGCGAAGGAGCCCGTGGCGTGAGCGGCGGCGCGGTGCGCGGCGCGCTGGCGAAGGCGCGGTTCTACCTGCGGGAGTTCTCCGGCGAGGCGGCGTACGACCGGTACGTCGTGCACGCCCGCTCCCACGATCCGGACGCCGAGGTCATGACCCGCCGCGCCTTCGAACGGGCCCGCACCGACGCCCGCGAGGCGGACCCCCGCGAGGGTTTCCGCTGCTGCTGAGCGCTCGCCGCACCACCGCACGCCGCACGTCGCACGTCGCACGCCGAGGGGCCCCGCCGCATCCGGCGGGGCCCCTCGGCGCGTTGCGGCCGGATCAGCGCGCCCAGTCCTTGAGGACGTCCGTCTGGAGGGTGATGCCGACGGGGTCGGGAAGGACGATGTCCATTCCGTACGGCACGATGTGCGCGCTCTCGTAGCGCCGGCCGTTGGGCTGGGTGTAGACGGACACCTCGCCCTTGGCCCGGTCGATGAGCAGGTAGACGGGAATGCCGGTTTCCGCGTAGGCACGCGGCTTCTCGACGTGGTCGCGGCGCTGCGTGTCGGAGTCCCACAAGGTCACCTCGACGACCATGAGGATCGGGGCCGGGTCGACCCAGTCGCCCTGCCCGACGAAAGCATCCGGGTGCGCGAGTACCGCGTCGGGGATCGCCCGCCCGTCCCGGTACTCCTGCGCCTTGATCCCCTGGCCAGGGTGCAGGAACAGATCGGGCCGTGACTGCATGCAGACCTTGAGCAGCCACTGGATGATGCGCCCGTGGTCGCCGTCCGGCATTGCTTTGCTCCTGATGATCCCGTCGATGAACTCCAGCCGCGTCCCCTCCCTCTCTTGGGCCGCTATGCGCGCCACGGCTTCGAAGTCCTCTGTCAGCATGTGGGGCCGGTGAGTCATCACGCTCATGCCTCGCTCGCCTTTCTCGACGGTGCTGTCCCTGACGATAGCCCCGGGCGCCCGCCCGCGTCCGGCACACTCGGCGGCATGGACATCGACATCCGCATCGCCGAGACCGACGAGTACGAACGGATCGGCGAGATCACCGGGCAGGCCTACACCGGGGACGGGCTGCTCGACCAGAACGAGGACGACACCTACCTGAACGTCCTGCGCGACGTGGCCGGCCGGGCCGCCGACGGCGAGGTGCTGGTCGCCGTCCGGGACGGGGAGGTGCTCGGCGGGGTGACCTTCGCCCCGCCCGGGAGCCCCCTCGCCGACGTCGCCGGCCCGCACGAGGCCGAGTTCCGGATGCTCGCCGTGGCGCCCGGGGCGCGCGGCGCGGGCGTCGGAGAGGCCCTCGTACGGGCGTGCATCGAGCGGGCCCGGGCCCTCGACGGGGTCACCGCGCTGACCCTTTCCACTCAGCCGGCGATGCGCGGCGCCCAGCGGATCTACGCCCGTCTGGGCTTCGTCCGCACCCCGGAACTGGACTGGTCCCCGATCCCCGCACTGACCCTGCTCACCTACCGACTGGAGCTGTGGGGCCACGCTCAGCAAAGGGGCGGACACAACATCTAGGGGGTCACACAGAAACCTCCCCCCACATGTATGCTCATCCTCGCTGTCGCCGCAGGGGAATCCGGTGCGAATCCGGAACTGTCCCGCAACGGTATGAAGTACACCCATCGGTGTCACCGAAGTCCGACGACCTGCCGACGGCGCGCCCGGCTCGACCGAACCGGGTGCCGACCACGTCCGGGCCTCGCGGTAGGGCCTGCGGACGCCGCGCGGTGCTGCCCTCCCACGGGCCCTTGCCCGCGCGCGCCCGCTCGCGCCCGCACCGCCGCCGTCCCGGAGCCGAGCGAGGGAGAGCTCCCCCCGTGACCATCGCGCCTTCCGCACCGCGCGCCGAGTCCGACCCGTCCGACAACGGAACTGAGGGGGGCCCCGGGGCCGCGCTGCTGCGCACCCTCACCGAGCTGACCGCCGACCTTCCCGACACCGACCCCGGCCGGGTCGCCGCCGCCGCCCTGCGCGGCCGCAGCGCGGCCGCCGACGAGGCCGAGCTGCGCGGGCTGGCCACCGAGGCCGCGGCAGGTCTGATCTCCGAGGACCCGGCCTACTCCCGGCTCGCCGCCCGCCTGCTGACGATCGCCGTCGCCGAGGAGGCGGCTGGCCAGGGCGCCACCTCCTTCTCCGCCTCGGTCGAGGTCGGTCACCGCGAGGGCCTGATCGCCGACCGCACCGCCGAGTTCGTCCGGCTGCACGCGAGCCGCCTCGACGCGCTGGTCGAGCACACCCTCGGCGAGGGCGCCGACGACCGCTTCGGCTTCTTCGGCCTGCGCACCCTGCACAGCCGCTACCTGCTGCGCCACCCGATCACCCGCCAGGTCATCGAGACCCCGCAGCACTTCATGCTGCGCGTGGCCTGCGGCCTGGCCGAGAACGACGGCATCGAGGCCGTCGAGGAAGTCGCCTCCCTGTACCGGCTGATGAGCCGCCTGGACTACCTGCCGTCCTCCCCCACGCTCTTCAACTCCGGCACCCGGCACCCGCAGATGTCCTCCTGCTACCTGCTGGACTCCCCGCTGGACGAGCTCGACTCGATCTACGACCGCTACCACCAGGTCGCGCGCCTGTCGAAGCACGCCGGCGGCATCGGCCTGTCGTACTCCCGCATCCGCGCCCGCGGTTCGCTGATCCGCGGCACCAACGGCCACTCCAACGGCATCGTCCCGTTCCTGAAGACCCTCGACGCCTCCGTCGCCGCCGTGAACCAGGGCGGCCGCCGCAAGGGTGCCGCCGCCGTCTACCTGGAGACCTGGCACGCGGACATCGAGGAGTTCCTGGAGCTGCGCGACAACACCGGTGAGGACGCCCGGCGCACGCACAACCTGAACCTGGCGCACTGGATCCCGGACGAGTTCATGCGCCGCGTGAACGCCGACGGCGAGTGGTCGCTGTTCTCCCCGGCCGACGTGCCCGAGCTGGTCGACCTGTACGGCGACGAGTTCGACGCCGCCTACGTCAAGGCCGAGCAGGCGGGCCTGGCCAAGAAGACCATGCCGGCCCGCGAGCTGTACGGCCGCATGATGCGCACCCTCGCGCAGACCGGCCAGGGCTGGATGACCTTCAAGGACGCCTCCAACCGGACCGCGAACCAGACCGCCCTGCCGGGCACGGTCGTCCACTCCTCCAACCTGTGCACCGAGATCATCGAGGTCACCAACGACGGCGAGACGGCCGTCTGCAACCTCGGCTCGGTCAACCTCGGCGCGTTCGTCCTCGCCGAGACGGGCGAGATGGACTGGGAGCGCCTGGACGAGACCGTCCGCACCGCCGTGACCTTCCTCGACCGGGTCGTGGACATCAACTTCTACCCGACCGAGGAGGCCGGCCGCTCCAACGCCAAGTGGCGCCCGGTGGGCCTGGGCGCCATGGGCCTCCAGGACGTCTTCTTCAAGCTGCGCCTGCCCTTCGACTCCGCCGCGGCCAAGGCCCTCTCCACGAAGATCGCCGAGCGGATCATGCTGGCGGCCTACGAGGCCTCCGCCGACCTCGCCGAGAAGCACGGCACCCTCCCGGCCTGGGAGCAGACCCGTACCGCCCAGGGCGTGCTGCACCCCGACCACTACGGTGTCGAGCTCACCTGGCCGGAGCGCTGGGACGCGCTGCGCGCCCGCATCGCGACGACCGGCATGCGCAACTCGCTGCTGCTGGCCATCGCGCCGACCGCGACGATCGCCTCGATCGCCGGCGTGTACGAGTGCATCGAGCCGCAGGTGTCCAACCTGTTCAAGCGCGAGACGCTGTCGGGCGAGTTCCTCCAGGTCAACGGCTACCTGGTGGAGGACCTGAAGAAGCTCGGCGTGTGGGACGCCCAGACCCGGGAGGCGCTGCGCGACTCCTCCGGCTCGGTCCAGGGCTTCAACTGGATCCCGGCCGAGGTCCGCGAGCTGTACCGCACGGCGTGGGAGATCCCGCAGCGCGGCCTGATCGACATGGCGGCGGCCCGTACGCCGTACCTGGACCAGTCGCAGTCGCTGAACCTGTTCATGGAGACGCCGACCATCGGCAAGCTGTCGTCGATGTACGCGTACGCCTGGAAGCAGGGCCTGAAGACCACGTACTACCTGCGCTCGCGTCCGGCGACGAGGATCGCCCGCGCCGCGTCCGGCACCGCCGTCCCGGCCGCCGTACCGGAGACCGCCACGCCCCTCCCGCAGGCCCTCGACGCCGAGGCACTGGCCTGCTCCCTTGAGAACCCCGAGTCCTGCGAGGCCTGCCAGTAATCCCCACCCGCCACCCGACCACCACCCCTGGAGGACGGCGCTTCGCGCCGACTGTTATGACCGACAAGAACCTGCTCGACCCCGGCTTCGAGCTGACGCTCCGCCCGATGCGCTACCCGGACTTCTACGAGCGCTACCGGGACGCGATCAAGAACACGTGGACGGTGGAGGAGGTCGACCTCCACTCGGACGTCGCCGACCTGGCGAAGCTGACGCCCGCCGAGCAGCACATGATCGGCCGACTGGTGGCGTTCTTCGCGACGGGCGACTCGATCGTGGCGAACAACCTGGTCCTGACGCTGTACAAGCACATCAACTCCCCGGAGGCGCGCCTGTACCTGTCGCGCCAGCTGTTCGAGGAGGCCGTGCACGTCCAGTTCTACCTGACGCTGCTCGACACCTACCTGCCCGACCCGGACGACCGGGCGGCCGCGTTCGCCGCGGTGGAGAACATCCCCTCCATCCGTGAGAAGGCCCAGTTCTGCTTCAAGTGGATGGACTCGGTCGAGAAGATCGACCGCCTGGAGACCCAGGCCGACCGCCGCCGTTTCCTGCTGAACCTGATCTGCTTCGCGGCGTGCATCGAGGGCCTGTTCTTCTACGGCGCCTTCGCCTACGTGTACTGGTTCCGGTCGCGCGGTCTGCTGCACGGCCTGGCCACCGGCACCAACTGGGTGTTCCGCGACGAGACCATGCACATGAACTTCGCGTTCGAGGTCGTGGACACGGTCCGCAAGGAGGAGCCGGAGCTCTTCGACGAGGCCCTCCAGCAGCAGGTCACGGACATGCTGAAGGAGGCCGTCGAGGCGGAGCTGCAGTTCGGCCGCGACCTGTGCGGTGACGGCCTGCCGGGCATGAACACCGAGTCGATGCGCGAGTACCTGGAGTGCGTCGCCGACCAGCGTCTGGTCCGCCTGGGCTTCCCGCCGGTGTACGGCTCGCAGAACCCGTTCTCCTTCATGGAGCTGCAGGGCGTCCAGGAGCTGACGAACTTCTTCGAGCGCCGCCCGTCGGCCTACCAGGTCGCCGTCGAGGGCACGGTCGACCTGGACGAGGACTTCTGACCCGTACCGCCGAACGCCGAGGGGCCCGCTCCGGATCCGATCCGGGGCGGGCCCCTCGGGCGTGTGCGGCCCGCGTCAGTCGTTCGGGACGGTCTCGTAGCGCGGGGTGCCCTCGGCCATCTGGCGCAGGGCGTCCTTGCGGTCCCGCTTGGAGAGCCGGTCGATGTACAGGTAGCCGTACAGGTGGTCGGTCTCGTGCTGCAGGCAGCGGGCGAAGTAGCCGGTGCCGCGCACCTTGATCGGGTTGCCCTGGGCGTCCTGGCCGGTGACCTCGGCGTAGTCGGGGCGGGCCAGCGAGGCGTACGCGGTGGGGACCGACAGGCAGCCCTCGTTGGAGTCGTCGAGCACGCGGGCGGCGGCCGGCAGCTCCACGAGCTTCGGGTTGACCACGACACCGGTGTGGCGGACGCCCTCGTCGTCCGGGCAGTCGTAGACGAAGACCTTGGCGTCGACGCCGATCTGGTTCGCGGCCAGGCCGACGCCCTCCGCGGCCCGCTGGCTGGCGAACATGTCGTCGATCAGCTGCGCCAGCTCGTCGCCGAACTCGGTGACGTCCTTGCACTCGCTGTGCAGCACCGGGTTGCCGACGACGGTGATCGGGCGGGCGGTACCGCGCTCGCGGTGGGCGAGCTCGCGCGCCTCACAGTCCTCGGTGTCCACGACGTAACCGTCGTCGTCCACCGCGATGACCTCGTTCTCCTGCTGCGCCATGTTCCGACGTACGCCTTCCGTAAGTCCACCCGTTCACAATGTGCCGGTACAGCCTACGGTGCCCGGTCAGCAGACTTCTTCGAGATCCCGCCACTCACGGGTGTCCGGGCTGTCGGCGACCCAGCCGTCGAGCAGCCCGCGCACCAGGCCGGCCGGTGCGGCGATCCCGCATTCGCGCTCGGGGACCCACAGCGAGCCGGAGCCGGCCGTGCGGTGGCCGAGCGGGCCGGGGTGGCCGGGTTCGCTGTGGTCGTGGGGGTCCAGGTGCTCGCCGTCGCCCTCGCCGCTCGGCATCACGCTCTCCGAACAGGTCCGGCACAGCAGCCGCACCGAGGAGGACCAGTCCTCGGCGGCGAAGCCCGCGTCCGAGGCGAGCTGTTCCAGGGCGTCCCGGTCGGTCTCGGTGGCCGCCTCCAGCAGCACCACCCAGGTCGGTACCGGGGACGGCGCCCACAGCTCGATCTCGTCGAAGACGGGGTAGGCGGGGCCGGCCGCGGTGACCCGCTCGCCGTTGGGGACCCCGTCGTGCAGCACGACCTCGCCCCAGCGCCGGCCGGACGAGGGCAGCGGGATGGACAGCACCTCGATGCGGGCCGGGTCCAGTCGGCGGCCCCAGACCACCTCGGCCTCGCCCTCCGGGGACAGCCGGACGGCGGCGCTGCCGAGCTCCATGCCGACGGGTTCGCCGCCCCTGCCGTGCGGGTCCCCGGGCACCTTCAGCCCGTACGCCTGCCAGGCCCGCCGGGCCAGCGGCCAGTCCTGCAGTGCGGTCGCGGCGATGCCGACGTTCCACCAGTCCGGGGCGCCGGTCCCGCGGTCCAGCAGGGCCACGGCCCGCAGCCCGGCGGCCCGCGCCTGCTCCCAGTCGTGCCGGAACTTGTGCAGCAGGGCCAGGTTGAACCAGGACTCCGACAGCCAGGGCTCCAGGTCGGCGGCCCTGGTCAGCAGCGCACCCGCGTCCTCGTACCGGCCGTCGCCGATCAGCGTGAACGCGCGGTCGGTGGCCTGCCGCCACGAGGCGGAGGGCCTATGCCGTACCTTCCCGAAGATCCTCACGATTCCCGCCTGCTTGGGGGCACCCCCAGCGGTGGCTGGGGAACGACTTGCAGCCTTGCGGACACCCTCACGGACGCTCCTACTCGCATCCAACCATGCCCACTCGGACGGCCGCTCATTACCCATGGGTTACCCAGGTGGGGCGGGATCAACTCTGTCACGTCCCACCTGGCCGGAACCCTGGCGGGGCACCCCCCGGGGACAGACGGACGCCCCCGGGGTTGGCGCCTTCGGGTGAAACGGAGGGGCCTTCCGGGGGCGGAGTCGCCTGCGGTCGTCGGCGTCGTCAGCCGGCGGCGGGGTCCGCGGTGACGTCGTGGTCGGGCACCGCCTGCCCCGAGCGGATCAGCTCGATCCGCCCCATCACCTTGGAGCGCAGGTCGCTCGGCACGTCGTCCGAGCCGCAGCAGCGCTTCACCAGTTTCTTCACGGCCTGCTCCAGGCCGTACTTCTCCAGGCAGGGGTTGCACTCGCCGAAGTGCGTCTCGAACTTCGTGCAGTCGCTGTCCGGCATCTCGTGGTCCAGGAACTCGTAGAGGTGGTCAAGTACCTCCGAGCACTCCGTCTCGTGCGGCTCTCCGCAGCTCATGAGCCCGAGCCTTTCAGGTCGTTCGACTCTCCCGCGCCCGCCGGGACCAGCCCGCGCTCGCGGGCGTAGTCCTCCAGCAGTCCGCGGAGTTGACGGCGGCCACGGTGCAGTCGCGACATGACCGTACCGATGGGTGTACCCATGATGTCCGCGATCTCCTTGTACGCAAACCCCTCTACGTCGGCGAGATAGACCGCGATGCGGAACTCCTCCGGAATGGCCTGAAGCGCTTCCTTCACATCGGAATCGGGCAGGTGGTCGAGCGCCTGCGACTCGGCCGAGCGCAGTCCCGTCGACATGTGCGACTCGGCGCGCGCCAGCTGCCAGTCCTCGATCTCCTCCGCCGCACTGCGCTGCGGCTCGCGCTGCTTCTTGCGGTAGGAGTTGATGAAGGTGTTGGTCAGAATGCGGTAGAGCCACGCCTTGAGGTTGGTGCCCTCACGGAACTGGTGGAAGGACGCGTACGCCTTGGCGTACGTCTCCTGGACCAGGTCCTCGGCGTCGGCCGGATTGCGCGTCATGCGCAGCGCGGCCGAGTACATCTGGTCGAGGTAACCGAGGGCGTCCCGCTCGAAGCGCGCGTTGCGCTCGGCGGTCGTCTCCTCCGCGTGGCCCTCCTCGGTCCCAGCGACAGGACCCACCTCCTCCGACTGCGCGGCGGCTCCGAAAGCGGACCCGCTCGAATCGGAGAATAGTCGACCTTCCCGGCCCTCCGCCGCCCGGAGCGGGCTGCGCTTGGGCGCGGGGAGGACCGTCCATTCCAGCCCAGCAGCCTGCGGACGGTCCTGGCTGATGACCTGGGTCATGCGGCTCCCTCTCCTCCGACGAGATCCTGTACGTTCCGACATCCGGCACAACAGAAGGGTCGGGCCGCGCATTCCCGGCGGGGCGTGCGGGGTCGGGCTCTGTGTCAGGTCGTACCGGCGGGGGGTGCGGCGGCACCGAATCGGCCGGACCGGCGGGGCAGTGCTTCCAGCCAGGCGGCCACGGCCCGCGTGATCACGGCGAGGGCCTCGTCCTGCGTCTGCTCCGCCTTCTTCGGCACGGCGAAGCCGTGGTCCCCTTGCGCCACCTCGGCCAGCTCGTACGGTTGCGGCCCGGCCGGCGGCGGGAACTCCTCCGGCCGCCCGAACGGGTCCCGGCCGCCCTGGACGACCAGCGTGGGCAGCCCGGCCCCGGTCAGCTCCTCGGCCCGGGACTTCTCGGGCCTGCCCGGCGGGTGCAGCGGGAAGGCCAGGGCCAGCACCCCGGCCGCGCCGAGTGCGGCGCCGGTCCGGCAGGCCACCCGGGCCCCGGCGCTGCGTCCGCCCGCCACCACGGGCAGCCCTGGCCGCTCCAGCGCCGGCCACAGCCCGTGCCAGCCCTCGTCGAGCACCTTGGGCGCGGCCGCGACCTTCTTTCCGGCGACCCTCCAGGGTTGCTCGACCAGAGCCACGGTGATCCCGCGGGCGGGCAGGGCGGCGGCCAGCGCCCGCAGGTCGCGCGCCTCGATGCCGCCGCCCGCCCCGTGACCGAGGGCCAGGACGAGTCGGGCCTCGGGTGCGGGGTGCCAGGTGATGCGGGCCTCGCCCGCCGGGGTGGGGACGCTCTCGGTGCGCGTGCGCGTGGTCATGCCCCCATCCTGCCCGGCGCGGGGGCGCGGAGGCGGGAGGCGGAGGGGCGGCCAGAAGAGCCAGAAGAGCCACAGAAGAGGGGGACCAGGGGCTAGAAGAGGGTGCCCTCTTCCGGCGCGTCCAGCTCCGTCAGCAGCTCGGGCCCGTTGTTGCGCACGCTGCTGACGGCGGTGGAGACCGGGAAGGCGCGCATCAGACCGCCGGGCGGCGGGGCGAGCAGCTCCTGCAGCGAGCCGTCGGCGTCGGTGTTCGCCGGGTCCAGCCAGGCGTCCCAGCGGTCCGGGGTGAGCATCAGCGGCATCCGGGGGTGGATCTCGGAGAGCGAGCGCGGCCCGTCGGCGGGGGCGACGGCCAGCGGTGCGCTTTCGGCCTCGGCGGTGATCACCGAGCAGGTCGCCCACCAGGCCTGCGGGTGGTCGTCGGGCAGGGTGCGGTCGCGCCAGAACTCGTAGATGCCGGCCATGGCGAAGACGGAGCCGTCGGCGGGGAGCACGAAGTACGGCTGCTTGCGGGCCCGCTTCCGCTTCCCCTCGACCTCCAGCAGGCGCTCGTCATGGGCGGTGACCCACTCGTAGTACCCGTCGGCGGGGACGATGCAGCGGCGCTGCATGAAGGGGCGGCGGAAGGACGGCTTCTCGGCGAGGGTCTCGGACCGGGCGTTTATCATCCGGGCGGCGCCGTCGGGGTTCTTGGCCCAGGACGGGACGAGGCCCCACCGCAGGACGCGCAGCTGGCGAACCGGACGCGGGCTCGGGGCGTCTTTGAGGGGGCGGTCGAGGACGACGTGGACCTGCTTCGTCGGCGCCACGTTCCAGTCGGGGGCCAGGGTCTCCTCGGGCTCCCACCGCTCGACGCCGAAGATCCGGGCCAGGTCCTCGGGCCCCCGGCCCGCTGCATACCGTCCACACATGGCTGCCACACTGCCATGTCGCCCCCAGCTACCGCTGGGAGGTGCCCCCTGACCCTCACCGCAAGGAGTCCGCCGCTTTATGGACAGCACCACGCCGGCCGGCCTGTGGGACCGGCTCACGGGCATACAGACCCCGCCGGCCCTCTGGCTGGTGATCGTGACGGGCCTGGCCGCGCTGGCGCTCGTGGCGCCGCACCCGGTGTGGCGGGTGTCCCGCAACGCCGTGACCATCGCGCACGAGGGCGGCCACGGCCTGCTGGCGCTGCTGACGGGCCGGCGCCTCGACGGGATCCGGCTGCACTCGGACACCAGCGGCGTCACCGTCAGCCGCGGCAAGCCGACCGGCCTCGGGATGATCCTGACGGCCGCCGCCGGGTACACCGCGCCCTCGTTGCTGGGGCTCGGCGGGGCCGCGCTGCTGTCGGCCCACCGGATCACGCTGCTGCTGTGGGCGGCCACCGCGCTGCTGCTCGCGATGCTGGTGATGATCCGCAACGCGTACGGCGCCCTGACGGTGGTGCTGGCCGGCGGCACGTTCGTCCTGGTCTCCTGGCTCGCCGCGGCCGAGGTGCAGGCGGGCTTCGCGTACGCGGCCGTGTGGTTCCTGCTGCTGGGCGGGGTGCGGCCGGTGTTCGAGCTGGGGGCCAAGCGCCGGCACGGCGGGGCGCCGGATTCCGACGCGGACCAGCTGGGCCGACTCACCCACACGCACCCGGTGCTGTGGCTGTTCCTCTTCCACGCCGTGGCGCTGTGCTCGCTGATCGGCGGCGCACGCTGGCTTCTCAACCTCTGAGACCGCCCGGCGGGGCACGGCTCGATCACGATCAGCGCCCGGTCGGAGCCACTAAAGTGGTGGCCATGACCCAGACCCCCGCGCTCCCCGCCCTCTGGCCTGCCCCGCACGCCGACGGCACCGTCCACGCCACCGTCACCGTGCCCGGGTCGAAGTCGGTGACGAACCGGGCCCTGGTCCTCGCGGCGCTCTCCGCGGAGCCCGGCTGGGTGCGCCGCCCGCTGCGCTCGCGGGACTCGCAGCTGATGGCGGACGCGCTGCGGGCCATGGGCGTGGGCATCGAGGAGACCGTCTCCTCCAGCTCCGGCGACGGCGCGGGCGGCGAGGCCTGGCGGATCATCCCGGCGGCCCTGCACGGCCCGGCCACCGTGGACGTCGGCAACGCCGGCACGGTCATGCGCTTCCTGCCGCCGGTCGCCACCCTCGCCGACGGCGACATCCGCTTCGACGGCGACCCGCGGTCCTACGAGCGGCCGCTCGGCCAGGTCATCACCGCCCTGCGCGGGCTGGGTGCCCGCATCGACGACGGCGGCCGCGGCGCGCTGCCGCTGACCGTCCAGGGCGGCGGGGCGCTGGAGGGCGGCTCGGTCGAGCTCGACGCGAGCAACTCGTCCCAGTTCATCTCCGCGCTGCTGCTCGCGGCCCCGCGGTTCAACCAGGGCGTGGAGGTGCGGCACGTCGGCGCGACCCTGCCCTCGATGCCGCACATCCGGATGACGGTGGAGATGCTGCGCGCGGCCGGCGCCCGGGTCGACACGCCGGAGGCGGGTGGCGAGCCGAACGTGTGGCGGGTGGCGCCGAGCGCGCTGCTGGGCCGCGACATGGTGGTCGAGCCGGACCTGTCGAACGCCCAGCCGTTCCTGGCGGCGGCCCTGATCACGGGCGGCACGGTCACCATCCCGGACTGGCCGCGCCGCACCACGCAGCCCGGCGACGAGCTGCGCCGGATCTTCACGGAGATGGGCGGCTCCTGCGAGCTGACCGACGCGGGCCTGGTCTTCACGGGCACCGGCAAGATCCACGGCATCGACGTGGACCTGGGCGAGGTCGGCGAACTGACGCCCGGCATCGCGGCCGTCGCCGCGCTGGCCGACTCCCCGTCCACCCTGCGCGGGGTGGCGCACCTCCGGCTGCACGAGACGGACCGGCTGGCGGCCCTGACCGCGGAGATCAACGGGCTCGGCGGCGAGGTCACGGAGACCGCCGACGGCCTGCACATCCGCCCGCGCCCGCTGCACGGCGGCGTGTTCCACACCTACGACGACCACCGGATGGCCACCGCGGGCGCCGTGCTCGGCCTGGCGGTCGAGGGCGTGCAGATCGAGAACGTGGCGACGACCGCGAAGACGCTGCCGGACTTCCCGAGGATGTGGGCGGACATGCTCGCGGGATCGGGAGCGTAGGTCCGTCATGCGCAGGTACGGCAAGCACACCGACGAGGACGACATCCGGTCCCGCCCCAACCCCAAGGGCAACCGGCCCCGCACGAGCAAGCGCCCCAAGCACGAGGACGCGGCGGAGGGCTTCGTCCTCACCGTCGACCGCGGCCGGCTGACCTGCCTGGTGGAGGACCGCACGGTCGTCGCCATGAAGGCGCGCGAGCTCGGCCGCAAGGCCGCGGTGGTCGGCGACCGGGTGTGGCTCGTCGGGGACCTGTCCGGCAAGAAGGACACCCTCGCGCGGATCGTGCGGATCGAGGAGCGCAGGTCCGTCCTGCGGCGCACCGCGGACGACGACGACCCGTACGAGCGGGTGGTCGTCGCCAACGCCGACCAGTTGGCGATCGTCACCGCGCTGGCCGACCCGGAGCCGCGGCCGCGCATGATCGACCGCTGTCTGGTGGCCGCGTACGACGCCGGGCTGGAGCCCCTGCTGGTGCTCACCAAGTCGGACCTGACGTCCCCGGACAAGATCCTGGAGATCTACGCGACGCTGGGCGTGAACTACGTGGTGACCAACCGCGAGGAACTGGCGGCCGGCGAGGCCGCCGAACGGGTGCGCGAGCGGCTGGCCGGACGGATCACCGCCTTCGTGGGCCACTCGGGGGTCGGCAAGACCACCCTGGTGAACTCGCTGGTCAGCGCGGGCCGCCAGCGCGCGACCGGCCACGTCAACGCCGTGACCGGGCGCGGCCGGCACACCACCACCTCGGCGCTCGCGCTGCCGCTGCCGTCGGGTGACGGCTGGGTCATCGACACGCCGGGCGTGCGGTCGTTCGGCCTGCACCACGTGGACCCCTCGCGGGTGATCCTGGCCTTCCCGGACCTGGTGCCGGGTACGGAGGAGTGCCCGCGCGCGTGCAGCCACGACGAGCAGGACTGTGCGCTGGACGCCTGGGTGGCGGAGGGGCACGCGGATCCGGTCCGGCTGGACTCGCTGCGGCGGCTGCTGCGGACGCGGGAGCGACGCGAGGGCGACTGATCGTCCTGCGGGTCCGCGGCGTTCGGCAGGGTTCGGCGGGTTTGCCGGGGTTCAGCGGGGTTTGCCGGGGTCATGGTCCGGTAAATGCATAACCGCATTGAGTGACGCGATGTCACGTGACGCGGGGAGGCATCCGCCATGGCCTGGCTGCTGGTCGTCGTCGCCGGACTCCTGGAGACCGGGTTCGCGGTCTGCCTCAAGCTGTCCCACGGGTTCACCCGGCTGTGGCCGACGATCGCCTTCGCCTCCTTCGCGCTCGGCAGCTTCGGCCTGCTGACGCTGGCCCTGAAGAAGCTGGACGTGGGGCCGGCGTACGCGGTGTGGACGGGCATCGGCGCGGCCGGGACCGCGATCTACGGCATGGTCTTCCTCGGCGACCTGGTCTCCACCCTCAAGATCGTCTCGATCACGCTGGTCATCCTCGGGGTCATCGGCCTCCAGCTGTCCGGGTCGGCTCACTGAGCAGCCGCAGCAGCCCGAGCAGTTCCCCGAGCCCCGGCTCCCGCGCCGGGGCTATCACGTACGACAGCGCCAGCCGTACGGCCAGTTCGCACCGCTGCGCACCGTCGCCCGGCGCGAGCACGGCCGCCGCCCGCTCCCGCACCGCCCGGGCCAGCTCGCCGGGCGCGGGCGCGGGCACGCCGGGCCGGGAGCCCTGCCCGGGCGGCACCGGCAGGTTGCCGTCCCAGGACCCGGTCAGCAGGGCTCGTACGAGGGGACGCGCGCGGGCCGCCCGTACGGTCCACTCCGCGACCGAGGCGAGCCGGTCGCCGCCGCTGGCGGCCGGGGTGCGCAGCACCCGGTCGACCCCGTCGAGGTACCAGTCGGCCTCGCGGCGCACGAGGGCGCGGCCGAGGCCCGCCTTGCCGCCGAACTCGTTGTAGAGGGTCTGCCGGGACACCCCGGCGGCGGCCGCCACGTCGACCATCCTCACGGACGGCCAGGGGCGCGCCAAGAGCGCCACCGACGCCGCCTCCAGCAACGACTCCCGGGCTGCCGGCATCCGCGCCTCCCCGCTCGACTCCACCGCCAGAGTTGACGGGTCGACAGATCCTGTCAAGGGCGCCTGCCCGGCCGCTCCGTGGACGCCGCTCGCCCGCCCCTGCGGCTGCCGATACTGTTCGGGCATGCCCGAGTACGAAGATGACCTGCACCTCGCCCAGGAGCTCGCCGACGCGGCGGACGCCGTCACCATGGAGCGCTTCCGCGCCCTCGACCTGAAGGTCGAGACGAAGCCGGACATGACCCCGGTGAGCGAGGCGGACCGGGCCGCCGAGGAAGTGGTCCGGGCGGGGATCGAGGCCGCGCGGCCCGCGGACGCCATCCTGGGCGAGGAGTACGGCCTGAAGGGCGGCGGCCCGCGCCGCTGGGTCGTGGACCCGATCGACGGCACGAAGAACTACGTGCGCGGGGTGCCCGTCTGGGCGACCCTGATCTCGCTGATGGAGGAGGGCTCCGACGGGGTGTTCCGGCCCGTCGTCGGGGTGGTCTCGGCGCCCGCGCTGGGCCGGCGCTGGTGGGCGGCGCAGGGCGGGGGCGCGTACGCGGGCGGTGCGCTGGGCGGCGAGCCGCAGCGCATCGGGGTGTCGCAGGTGGGCTCCCTGGGCGACGCCTCGTTCTCGTACTCCTCGCTGAGCGGCTGGGAGGAGCAGGGCCGGCTCGACGGGTTCCTGGAGCTGACCCGGCAGTGCTGGCGGACCCGCGGCTACGGGGACTTCTGGCCGTACATGATGGTCGCGGAGGGCTCGCTCGACCTGTGCGCCGAGCCGGAGTTGAACCTGTGGGACATGGCGGCCATCGCGGCCGTGGTCCAGGAGGCGGGTGGACGCTTCACCAGCCTGGACGGGGTGGACGGCGTGCACGGCGGGAACGCGGCGGCCTCCAACGGGCTGCTGCACGAGGAGATGCTCGGGTACCTGCACCCCCGCGCCTGAGCGCGCCCGGGCCTGCGCCCGTTCCTGCACCAGGACAACCGAGTGCGCCCCCTTGATGACCCTCCGTGTCCGTGGGAATCT
Source organism: Streptomyces sp. NPDC029014 (assembly GCF_055564695.1). Lineage (NCBI taxonomy): Bacteria > Bacillati > Actinomycetota > Actinomycetes > Kitasatosporales > Streptomycetaceae > Streptomyces > Streptomyces sp. NPDC029014. Next base: position 567 of record NZ_JBVHVT010000017.1, on the reverse strand, counting down.
GAGACTCCCCCGCTTGTGCACTTGTGAATGGCTTCTCAAGCGGAGGACTCTTCCAGGAGGTGGCTCTCTTCATGCTCGTCCGTGACGCCATGAGCACCGTGATCCTCACCCTCGGCCCCGCCCACACCATCCGCCAGGCGGCCTGTCTGATGTCAGGCCGCCGGGTCGGCGCAGCAGTCGTCCTCGATCCCGAACACAGCGGCATCGGCATCCTGACCGAACGGGACGTCCTCAACTCCATCGGCGCGGGCCACAACCCCGACCGGGAGTCCGTGGGCGCGCACACCACGAACAACGTGGTGTTCTGCACCCCGGAGACGACCTTGCAGGATGCCGCCGAGGCAATGGCCCACGGCGGCTTCCGGCACCTGATCGTCGTCGAGGGCGGCGGCCCCGTCGGCATCGTGTCCGTCCGCGACATCATCCGCTGCTGGGTGCCGGCCCGGCGCAGCACCGTGGCGGCATAGCGAACGGCGGGGGGGGGGGGGGGGGGGGGGGGGGGGGGGGGGGGGGGGGGGGGGGGGGGGGGGGGGGGGGGGGGGGGGGGGGGGGGGGGGGGGAGGGGGG